>JAGQPD010000258.1 GCA_020426865.1 Planctomycetales bacterium | reverse complement strand
TGGACATGTATTCCGATTCCTTGGTAAGCCATGGAACGACGAAGACCTGAAGGTCACAATTGCACAGGCCGTGGACCAGTACACACTGGTCGCGGAGAATCGGCGATTACAATTGTTGACGCAACAGCAGAACGAAGAGTTACGGCAGTGGAACGCCTCGCTCGAGAATCGCGTTGCGGAGCGTACGGCACAGATTGAAGAGCTGAGCGGACGCTTGGAGGCGAGCCTGATGGGTTCGATCGAAACGTTGGCTCGGGTGACCGAAATGCACAGTTCGGTCGTCGGTAGCCATTCGAAACGGGTGGAGTCACTTTCCGTGCAAATCTCGCATCAATTGGGGATGGATGGAGATGCCCTCCGCCAAGTTCGTGTTGCCGCGTTGCTACATGACATTGGAAAAATTGCCGTCCCAGGTCATGTGCTCCAAAAACGCGTAGAACAGATGTTGCCCGACGAACGAGATCAGCTACGTGAGCATGTGAGTATCGGTGAATCGATTGTGCGAGAGATGCCCAATCTCGGCCCAGCCGCTCAAATCATTCGTCATCACCATGAACGGTGTGATGGGTCGGGATATCCGGACAACCTGACGAAGGACATGATTCCGATAGGGGCGCGAATTGTGGCCGTCGCTGATGCATGGGACAAGGCGCTGAATGACAAGAGGCAGTTTGAACACGCAACGTCCGCAAAGGCAATGGACCACCTGTTGCGTTACACGCCAGCATGGTTCGACAAGACCGTGGTGGATGCCTTGCAGCAATGCCTGGGACGAAACGACGAACCATTGCGGTTGCTCGATCAAGAAATCGACATTTCAGCCAACGATCTCGTGCCGGGAATGGTGTTGGCCCACGAGGTGCGCGCGGCAAATGGCCTGATGCTCCTTCCGGCACAGACAAGACTGACCGAGGAGAAGATCAACCGCCTGCGTTCCTTTAGCGCCGCGCACCCCCTGGCGGCCGCGATCCGTGTCGTACGACCGAGAGGCGAGGTGACCGCCGGTTGTTAGTCAGCCGATGGGAGCTATTCGGGACGTTCCTTAGGGAGCACGACGACGGTAAACCAGTAGTTGGAAAACTCTTGGATCACGCGTTGGAATTGCTCAAAATCGACCGGTTTTGTGATATAGGAACTGCAACGCAAGTGATGCATGTCGAGGATATCGCGATCGGCGGCAGACGTTGTTAACACTACCACGGGCAATTTACGCAGCTGCGCGTCGGCAACAATCGTTGCCAGTACCTCGCGCCCATTCATGACGGGCATATTGAGATCGAGCAAGACAAGGTCCGGCGTGGGGGAGGATTCATACGGCGGTTCGCGACGAAGGAATTTCATGCATTCCATGCCGTTTGGCACGTGATGAAGATTGACAGCGAGTTTCGCACGTGCGAATCCCTCGTGGGTAATCAAAACATCGTTTTCATCGTCTTCTACGAGCAAGACCTCTGCGGGGCGACCTTCAAGTACATTGGGCATCGGTCTGACCTTTGGTTTTCAGCTTCGGGATGGAAAAGTAGAACGTACTGCCTTTGTGGACTTCTGATTCTACCCAAATGGTGCCGCCATGTCGCTCGATAATCCGGCGGCATATCGCCAGTCCAATGCCGGTCCCCGGATAGGCGTTTTGACCGTGCAGGCGGTGGAAAATGTCAAAGATCCGATGATGTGCCCGAGCGTCAATTCCGATTCCATTATCGCGAACGGCGACGACCCACACATCATCGTGTGGATGGGACGAAACGTGGATGTGAGGGGGTGTTCGATCGTGGTATTTGATCGCGTTTCCGATCAGGTTCTGGAACAACTGGACCATCTGCGGATAGTCCCCCATGACCGATGGTAACGGGTCGTGCGTGCATATCGCGTGGGAGTCGACGATGGAGGATTCGAGCATATCCAAGGCATCTTTCAGCGCCCTGTCAAGCGGCACTTCCTCGAACGCCATGGCACGTGAATCAACGCGTGAATAGTTGAGTAGACTCGTAACCAATGACTTCATGTGTTCAGTGCTGTTGATAATTCGGCGGAGAAAATCTTTGCCTTTATCATCGAGTTGACTTTCGTAGTCCAACAAAAGGAACTGTGAGAACGACGAGATCGAACGGATGGGCGACTGGAGGTCATGCGAGGCAATGAATGCGTATTGCTGCAATTCGAGATTGCTCTTTTCCAACGCCTCATTCATCCTGCGTAAATGCAATTCGCTCTTTTTGCGCTCGGTGATGTCGACAATACCGGCAACCGTAAAGGACCTCCCTTGCGATTGAACATGACTGATGCCGACCTCCACAGCGAACTCGTAGCCGTCCCGATGCAGCCCGGTGAGATCTCGTCCGTCTCCCATGCGGCGGGTACTTGGCGCGAGGAGATAATCTTGTCGCAAGACGGCGTGTGTTTCGCGAAATCGTGGTGGCATGAGCAGTTCAACGCTTCGGCCGATCAGTGACGCTGCGTCGTACCCAAAGAGTTGATACGTCATGGCATTGGCGTGAACGATTGTGCCCCCATCGTCGATCACGACGATGGCTGTTGGCGCAGCATCCAGCACCGACCACAGCGCGTCGCGGGAGGTGAGGTCGAGCAGTTGATCCTGAGTTTCCGCGTTGGGATCGGGTTCGGGGGTCGAGGCGGAAAGGGTCACCGAATTCGCTTTGACTAGGAGGAGACGAGAGCGTCCAGTGCCTCAAGGAGGTACTCGGGGTTGAGCGGTTTGGGGAACCAGCGATTCACTCCCTCAGGCCCGGTTGCCAATCCATTTTCCTTGGGCGAAGTTCCGCTGACAGCAAAAACGGGAACGCTTTCGATTTGGCGCTGCGTACGCAACTGACGCACCAGTTCAGGACCGTCACATCGTGGCATTTTCATGTCGACAAGTATCGCTTGCGGTTTCGGGTGCTCGGCCAAGTAGTCCAACGCTTCCTGACCATCGGCCCGTGTCGTCACTTGGTAACCGCGCATGCGCAATAGCGAGGCAAGCATTTCCCGTTCGTTTTCCTCGTCCTCTACGATCAACACCGAGCAGGACGGGGAGCAGGCGGTCGCATGCTTGGGCCGGCAAAGCGCCTGGTTTTCGTCCAAGCGGGAAAGCGCTTCCTGTATGGTCGCAAAGGTCTCATTGGCCTCCTGTGACAACCCTGCGGCTGTCAGCTCCCGGTACAAGTGTAGCCCAATACTGATCTGATGCAATTCGTTGCGGATACCGTGTCGCACCGAGCGCGGGAGGCGGAGGAGTTGGCGTTTGGCCAACTGAGACGCTTCCGGACTGCAGATTTCATCGCGTACGATCGTGATGTCACAAGGTGCATCGATACCCACCTTTACCTGCCCGGATTGAACGCGTACGAAATGGACAGTAATTCCAACTTCTGGAAACGAGAGCTTGTCGTTCGACCGGCGTGTTAAAACGAGCATACAGGCCCTTTCTGATTGGAGGCATCCAATCGTTGGGATTGTTCATGCGAATTCGACGAACGTTGCATCAACTTCATAACTTGGCGTTTTCGGCTGTGTTGGCCGAATTTTGGTTGGGATGGCCTAATTGTGGCGAAATCTTACTTATCAATTCGGCGGGGTGAATCGGTTTGACCAGGTGCAAGTCGAAACCGGCGTCAAAGGCCTTCTGCTCGTCGTCCTTTCGTCCGTAGCCGGTGACGGCGATGAGCAATGCGCTGGAATCATCTTCGCGGACTTTTTTCGCCAATGCATAGCCGTCGATATCCGGGAGCCCGATATCGACGATGGTCACATGGGGCTGGAATTCGGCAAAGGCGGACAGTCCTTCGCGGCCATCGCAGGCCGTCATCACGTGGAATCCCTTTAGTTCCAAGGCCCG
>JAGQPD010000257.1 GCA_020426865.1 Planctomycetales bacterium | reverse complement strand
GAAGGTAATTCGACCAGGTCGGTTACCGGCGGAGTGTCGAACGTGGAGTAAGTATGGAAGGCCCATTTGACATCGGGAGAAAAAACGTAATCATGCGTGCCAGGCTGATCCCTGGGGCTGACGGGAGTTAGATCCCCGTTGCCATCCAACGGTACGTAATATAGAAACTTCTGTGTCGCGTTTTCAGGCGAGGCGTAAAAATAGAACCAACCGTTGGCTTCGTCGACCTGGCCGCGATCAACGATGTCATAATCGCCGGGCGTTAGCACAGCGAGCTGCTCGCCTTTGCGATCATAAAGAAAGGCATGTCGCCAACCATCCTGTTCGCTGATGACGATGAACGCGTTGCCGCTACGAACCCAAAGGAGCCCCGAGTTCTTCTCCTGACTGCCTACCGCCCAAGCGTCATTCGTCTCGTGAAAGATCTGCGTGACGGTCCCCGCGTCGATATCGACGAGCAAGAACGTTCGAGTGTCTCGGAAGCGACTCATGGTTTCGACAAGGACTTCGCGCGAGTTTCCTGCCCATTCCACCTGTCCTAAGTAAAAACCTTCCTCGGGAGACTCGATGGGTAGCCACTGGATTTCGTGCGTATCGACGTCGACGACCCCGACTCGCAGCTTTGATATCTTTTCACCGACGCGTGCGAAACGGTGCTGATCGACATTCGGATAGGATGGGTCCGTCGGTTTTAAGACCGACCGGAGCCTGACATCTGTCTCATCGTGGTCGACAAATACCACACGTCTTCCATCAGGGCTCCACCCGAGCGAGCGAAACATGCTGTCACGTTCTTCATCGCAGCGCAACAATGTCTCGGTCTTTCCGGTGTGAACTTCGCGAACCACAACGTCACGTCCTTGGTACTGAAGAGTGTATCGGCCATCCAGGGATGTTTTCGAATCTCGCTGTGGCGTTGCTTGTTCCGCATCGGGCCTGCTTTTTCGGTTCCCGGAAACAACATCGTACACTGCACGTTGCGTCTCACCACTGTCACTATTGCGTTCGCGAACAACAAACCCAGAGCTATCAGAAAGCCATTCGGCATCGAATCGATTGCCACGAAGCTCTCCGCGTTCGTAGATCGCACGGATTCGCTCGTTCGTTGGTCCCCACCACTGAATTCGGCCGGACGGTTGAGCATGAAGGGAGTTGGCAGCCATCAAGCAACACGCAAGAGCCGCGGGGCAGACTACGGTGAAAAAAAGCAAAGCTGGCGATTTCATAGTGACGACTGCTCCCTGGGAGAAAGACGGACGGTGAACCGATGGATCGACCATTTTTGCAGGACGAGCCGAATCTGCCAACACACGGCCCATTGATTGACTGTCAGAATGAGCCACGGAACGAAATCGCCAACCAGGTTCCCTATCGCGACTACATCGGCTGCCGCCTGAAAACGCTGAACGTGGACACAGGCGACCGTCGAATGTCACTGGAGACGTCGCAGGTGATGGAAGCTCCCAACTGGCTTCTCGACAGGCGGCAGGTCGCGTTCGTTAGCAATTCGAACTGAGGATTCGAAAGACCAATTGGATTCCAGAGGTATGGGAACCATGTTGAGGGGAGCGTCGCGTTACTCGCGTCTCGAACCTTGCCGAATGTCTAATCGGCGTCCCTCTTGCGGCGAGCTAAACGCATTTCTTCAAGTTCCTTGATGAGTGGACGCCAATACCGCTGATCGGCTTTCCGCTCGGCAGCTTGTTCTTTGTCCAATTCTCGTTGCAATTTGGCGAGACTGGTACTTGATGTTGCACCAAGCAGCTGCCGCGTGTGTGTCATCTCTTTGAGCAGTTCAGGGTATTCGGCGGCAACGCAAATCAAGACTTCCGGCGTGCGTGATTCTCGTAACCAGAATCGGATGCGGTCGTCCGTGGGGTCATCGCGGTGTTGGTCATAATGTGCGTCGACCAGCCGCTTGATCATTGGCCAATCTTTGTCGCGTTGCGTTTTTTTGGCCCGTACGAGATCTTCAATTCCGAGCAATTCGTAGACGACGCCTTCCGCATCTTGGATCGTCGTACGCTGGTCCCATAGTGATTCGAAGTCACCGCAGCCACGCATTTTGGTCATGACGTCGAGTCGTATCCCAATAGCTTCGGGATGATTGCAGCGAAAATGAATCGCATGACCGCGATCGAGGTGCACCCAGTCCATGGGCGGGACGGCGATACAAACCGCCTGAAGATCATTAAGGGCGGCAGTGAGGCGATTTAAGTTGGCGTCCTGGGAAACGACAACAATATCGCAGTCCCGGCTAAACTCGGCCGCGCCGTAAAACACGCACGCCTGACCTCCCATAAGCAGGTGCCGGACTCCGTGAGATGAAAGGGTCGAAAGGACTTTGACTATCGGGTTCGGGATCAAGGGAGCCTCCTACTCGAAGGTAGAACTGCCAGAGCTTCTTCGACTCTTCCCAACGCTCAAGTGGCGTAAGCCGATACCACTCGGTCCACGAATCATCCCCTTCGCGAGAGTCGTTCAATTGCTGGAGTCGCTGCTCTGGCGTCATGTCCCCATTGTACGCGTCGATCGCTCGTAGAGGAAGCGATCGGCCACGCCCCCAGCACGTGGATCAGATACTACGAGCGGATCCATGCCGTACTGGCGGCCGCGGTGCGCGTGTTGCGAATAGCACCTCTCCGGAACAACTCATATTTTGGGAAGCCCGTATTGCGACAGCCGCGGAAGTGCGACGCGAGCGGCTGCCAATCGCGACCGTCGATGTAACGCGGGATGCACAGTCGTGCCTCCGTCAAGCGGAAAGCCGCATGAAAACGACCTAATCCAAAAGCCTTCCGCTGACCAGCCCGGGCGAGGCGGGTTGCGTGGCGGAAAACACATACCGACTGCAGTGCTCGGAGCTTGATGAACGCCCCTGACCTTCTCGGCACTATATTGCCATGTCTCCACGCCGACCCAAACCGCTGCGTAGAGCTTGCAGCATCAATTCTAATTCCATTCCGTTTGCCGGATCACGCAGTCGAAACCGGTGATGGGGGTCTGCATCGCCGCCAAAAAGTCGACCGTGAAGCAGGCAGATCGCAATCGCCGGCTGAAGTGCTTGGGCAATCGTTGTGCAATAGATTTGTTCGCGAGTCCGCGAATTGATTATGAGAAAGATTGCGACAATTCCGGCGGCACGCGATTACCCCAGCCGGTGACGCCGCCGAATATGCGAGACTGCGATGGCAGCCACCATGAGGATCATCGCCAATCCGGTCGGCTCGGGAACGGGTTGAGCCATGGGGAGCTGTTCGCCGAAGTGGTCCTTCCAAATGGTATAATCAGCGGCATCGATGACGCCGTTTCCGTTGCCATCGGCGTCCAATTCGGTGGTGGACCCGAAGGCGTCTTTCCATACCGTGTAGTCGGCCGCGTCGACGACACCGTTTCCGTTATAGTCTCCCAATAGCGGCTCGGCTAATGATCGATACACCACGACCCCCAACATCCCGTCGGACTGTCCGTCTCTGAGAAAATCAAACACGAGGTCTTGTGTCCCGTTGGGATTAAACAACACCCCCAGATCGAACTTATCGCCGCCAAGAATCAGCGACGCTCCCTCTGGTTTCAGCTCACCGATTTGATTCGGATTCGAGAGTACCTCTTGCCAGTTGCCCCCGGCCGCCCCTTGATCCGACAAACTGTTCCATGTCGGCACCAGCGACCCGTCTTCGGACTGGACCGTATAGCCGTCAATACTGACGGAGCTTGGCGATTGGTTCTCCAGCACAGCGCGGCCCGTCGTCGGGTCAACGAGCAATACCAAGTTATTATGTCGCTTGTCGCCTTCATAGATAATTTCGGCTGGTTTGTCGGTGCCGTCCAACAACGCAAATCGCATGTTCAGATCTTCAAGCTCAACACCAAAAGGGACGTTCGACGGCGACTGGAAAATCGCCCCCAATGTGCGAGACTCTCCGGGAGCAAGCGTCGCACTGGCGGTCGGATTGAGTTCCCCTAACGAATTGGCATCAAGTACCCCGATCTCGCGCCAAGTACCGCCATCCAATCCTTGTTTTTCAAAACTGTTGAATTGATTGGCGTTGAGCGAGCCAACTTCAGAGAGGACAAAATACCCATCGAATTCGATAGGAGCGTTCGTCGTGTTCTGGACAACGGCCACACCGGTGGCGCGATCGATCCGCAATGCCAACCCTCCCGTCGGTTCGGGCGGTTCCTGATACAACTTGTAAATGCTGCCGCCGATGCTTACCAAATACATGTTCCCTTGATTGTCTTCCCCGAAAGAGACAATACTGCTGAGCGAACCAACGTCGGGCTGCAATTGGCTCGTCCAGTCGTGAAATGAATCTGGGACCATCAGTCCCGTGGAGCGGTCGACTTCCAGTGACCACACGCGATTGTTGACGAAGTCGGAAAAGAAATACTGCCCTTGCACCCCGTCCGACTGAATAGGACCACGGTAGACGATACCGCCAGTGACCGAGTTTCCTTGATCCGCACCGCCGCCATGGTGGTATGCGTAGACCGGATCGACCATGTCCGGCGTCTTAGGACCACCAATCCCCCCCGTCGGCGTCGCCTCAAACCCTTCGCGAAGTCGCCAGCCAAAGTTATTCCCGCCGTCGCCGTTGGCAATGAAGTTCACCTCTTCCCACGTATCCTGGCCGACGTCGCCAATATACAAATCGCCGGTAGCACGATCAAAACTGGCCCGCCACGGATTCCGAAATCCGTACGCCCAAATCTCATCGCGCCCTGCCGTACCAACAAACGGATTGTCCGCTGGAATACCGTAATTCGCCCCAGGATCGCTCGGAAAATCGTCACGAGTCACGTCAATTCGCAAGACCTTCGCGAGTAACGAATTCAGATCCTGCCCACTACCATTCGGATCATGCTGATTGCCGCCATCCCCCAACGTGTAGTACAACATCCCATCCGGTCCAAAACCAATCCAATCACCGTTGTGAGCCGTATGAGGTTGCTCGACGTAAAGAATCTGCAACTCAGACGCCGGATCCAGTCCCGATCCGTCACTCTTCATCGAAAACCGTGACAACCGGTTGTTCGGTCGTGGCGATTGATCGGTATACTGGACATAAACGTGTCCATTGCTATCAAAGTTGGGGTCGAAAGCCACGCCCACCAATCCACCGTCCTGCCCCGCTTGCACACGGTCCGTGATATCAAGAAATGGGGTCGCCAAAACCGAGCCCGTCGTTTGATCGTACGTTCGAATGCGACCATTTCGTTCATATACATAGAGATGGTCGTCGTCGAACGGATTGGTCGTCATCCCGATCGGCTGATTCAAACCGGACATCACGCGAATCGTGCTAATCGGTTGCGCAGCGGCAACTTGCACAACACACACGGTATTCAATGACAGCAATGCGAACACAATGACGCGGCGTAGACTTGGCATGGAACGGCTACCTCTTCATTCCTGCAATTGTTGGCAATAGCAAATCGACTGAACGACGAGAATAAAACTCGGGCCGCTGTCGATTGTCGCTCGCGGCACGCAGAAATGCAAGGATTTTCTACCACACCCTCACGTATTCTTCACAAATGGAGCAGCTACTTCTTTATACAGTTGTTTGCTATCGACCTGCGCCGCTCGCGTCCGGCGTATCGGTCCCCGTATTGTTTCCCGGACGGGTCGATGACGGATCCGACAATCGCCGTGGCGCGTGAAAAGCGGCTTTCGTATCGTTTTGAGTCATCATCCACTGCTCCAGCTGCCCGTGCATTTCGCGAACCCGTTGAGCGAATTCCGACCGTGCCGCCAGATTATTCAGCTCATTCGGATCCTCCTGAAGATCATACAACTCCAGTTCCGGACGCTCGTGATAACGCCGCACGACGTCTCCCAACAATGCGTCTGCCTTTGTCACGTCCGTGTAATACCGCGTGCGGAACTCACGCGTTTCTGCCGTATCAATGAACGTTTCTGGCAAGTGAACTTGTTCCGGATCGTATCCTTCCAAGTCCGGCCAGGGCACATGGGGTTCATGAGTCCCCACGAACATGCATAGCGGTTTCGGTCGATCGCGGTTGCGCAAGAAGGTCTCAATAAACTCAGCCGAGTGTCTTCGATCGTACACATCAAAGCCGTGACGTTTCACGTCTTCCGGTCCGTGGGCCACCTTGCCAAACGCTACTGTCTGATAACCTAACCTTTGAAGTACAGCCGGAAGCGATGCCACGTTGTCGCGTTTGAACGAATGGTTGGCTTCGGCACCATTCCGAGCCGGCATTAATCCTGTCAATAATGCCGCACGGCTCGGTGCACACGAGGGAGACGCTACCAATGCCCGCTCAAACGTCATGCCCACATCGGCCAAACGTTGCATATTCGGTGTTCGCACGTCGGCCGCACCATACGGTTGGCTATCCAGGCAACCATGATCGTCGGACAGAAATACGACGAAGTCAGGCATTTCGGCCGCCGGTGCCAGGGCGACTATCGAACTGAACAGCAACAAACCGCCAAACGCCTTCCAACACATGCTATACTGCCTGATTACAACCATTCTCGCACGTCGAACTTTCTCGCACGTCGACGATATTGCCCTAAGGAAAATCTTCATATGTTGATCCTCGCGGTCCCAGCAAGGCGTGAACGCTATTGGTTGGCAGTCGTAATGCTGTTTGGCTTGGCGCGTGTGGCCGTATCCATCGAACGGCCAAACGTCCTCATGATTCTGGTCGACGACCTGAAACCGAACCTTGGTTGCTATGGCGACTCGCTGGCCCATACCCCCAACATCGACGCACTGGCTGCTCGTGGCATGCGGTTTGACATGGCATACTGCAACCAAGCGGTTTGTGCCCCCTCGCGCTTCACGCTGATGTTAGGGTCACATTCCACGTCAACCGGTCTGTATGGGTTAGGAAGTCAGCTGCGTCAACTTGTGCCGGATGCGGTTACCTTGCCGCAATACTTCGGCAAGTTTGGTTACCGAACCGAATCGCTGGGAAAGGTGTTTCATATTGGACACGGCAATCACGGCGATTCCGATTCGTTCATGGTTGAGCACTACCATGAAAAGGTCATTGAATACGTCTTACCAGCCAGCACGGACGGCGGACAACTAACTCGGGAAGAAGCGTATTTTACCAACCAACGGCTTGGCGAAATCGGCTCCCTTCCACGCGGTGCCGCGTTCGAAGCTCCGGACGTTGACGACGATGCCTATGCTGACGGCCGCGTGGCTGCTGAAGCTATCCGCCGCGTGCAGGCGGCCCAACGACGTCGCTCCGAAAACGACACTCCATTTTTTATTGCCGTTGGATTCGCGCGGCCTCACATGCCGTTTAGCGCCCCCAGAAAATACTGGGATATGCACGATCCTTCTCGGTTCCCCCCGCCCAGCGTTGAAACACCGCCGGTCGACGCTCCCAAAGTTGCCGGTAAACGGAACGGGGAACTGGCCAACTACCGACCCGTTCCCCCGGACGGAGTTGTCAATGCCGAACTGCGTCGTACGTTAGTTCACGGTTACTACGCCAGCTGCAGTTTCGTCGACGCACAGATCGGCAAGGTCCTGCACGAACTCCGACAACTCGAGTTGGAAAAAAACACCGTCGTCGTTTTATGGGGAGACCACGGCTTTCACCTGGGCGACCACGGCTACTGGACGAAGCATACCAATTACGAACAAGCCACCCGCATCCCGATCATCATTGTGGCGCCCGGCATCACACAACCAGGCTCGTCCACTCGGCAGCTGGCCGAAAGCGTTGACATCTATCCGACACTTGCTGAATTGGCAGGTCTTGCAGCTCCGCCAGGTCCCCAATCGATCGACGGAGTGAGTCTTGTGCCAGTCCTCCGGAACTCGGATGTGCGAGTCCGCGATCATGCCTATCACGTCTATCCCAATGCAAAACTCGGTCGCGCCATCCGCACGGATCGCTACCGGCTGGTCGAATGGCGCAACCCAGTCGATCCGCCCGAATCGGCTGAATGGGAATTGTACGACTACCAGACCGATCCAGACGAACGGGTGAATGTCGCTGAAAAACATCCTGATGTCGTCGCCCACCTGCGAGCTCGACTGGCATCCTACCCCCAATCGGTAAAGCGCAATCGAAATCGCTGACATATCGCGTCCCTCGGTCTCTCCGAGTCGAGGAAGTCACGAAGACGAGTGACGCAGACGCGTTACCTATCCAGCGAGTCTGTCTTGTCGGTTCCTGCCGACAGCATTTGCTTCCGCTGGCGAATGATGGCCTGCGCATCCTCAGGAACACGATCGGAATCAACGTACTTGGCCAGATCTCGCAGTGCAAGCACTTGATAATGATGGACAGCCAGATATCGCATAAGCGCGGCAAAATTTTCCTGAGGCGTGTTTACCCAGCTGTGAGCAGTGTCCGGGACGCCGTGAAATTGCAGGATCGCGACCCGACCGTCTTTTGCCTGCTCGACAGCTTGCGTTAAGTCATCGAGCGTCCACGTCGGGCGAGCGTCACCGGCGGATGGTAGTAACAGCGGATGATCCTGGCCTGGTTCATAGGCAAACCCGCGCCCTGCTTCGTACGGATACTCCGGCGCTCCGCCCCGGCGGGCAAAACGAATTCCGTGCTGGCGCAATACTGAAAACCCTTTCTCTGTCGTTGCATTTCCCGGCCACGCAAAAGTAATCGGTGCAGGTATGCCGTGTTCCTGGCAACGCTGCTCGATTCCCCGCAGCTGCTCGTCCAATTGTACTACTGTATTGTCAGTGATCCCCAAATGATCGCGGGTGTGATTGCCAATCTCAAAACCATCGTTATGCAACTGCTTGATCTCGTCCCACGACATATATTCTCGTTTGTTCGTTGGGAAATCGAATCCTTCCGTGATGAAAAAGGTGGCTTTAAAGCCATACTTGATTAACAACGGCCGTACGATCGTGAAGTGTGACTTTGACGAATCGTCAAACGTTAGCACAACCAGTTTGTCGGGAATGGGTGTGAGGTTCAGCGCCGCCGCAGGCGGCAAATCGACTTGCCCGTGCGCCATGCCTGCGCGAAACAATGCGACAAACAGTAGTAATGCTCCGCAATGGATTGCCCAACGGTTCCACGTTTTCATCGTACTGATTCCCTGTTGGTGACCTTCGCTTCGCACACACTATTCCCCCCGGCGGCTATCTGCCACTTTTTACAGGCTTGTGTCCGGCGGGAAACTTGAGTTGTCCGAATTCTGCATCGGAGACTTCAGACACCTCGCGCCGGCAGTTGACAACTAGTCGCTTGCCGTCGACTCCGTTCTGCTCATACGCCAATGGCGCGGTGGAGCCTTGGTACTTGCCAAGCAAGTCGAGATTCCAAATGATAACAAAAGGCTCGCCGTCGCGGGTGGACGTAAGCACATCCTCTCCAGCACCTGCCTTGGCAAGGATCGTCATTAAGTCCGCTGTGGCTGCGGGTGGCGTACCTTTGTCGCGACACGCGCGACTGTAGACCATGACAATCGCCGACAATCGGCCTTGATCTTCGCCCGCCGATGTGTGGACGCGCCCGTCACCGCAGGATAGACAGGATAGGCAAATCATGACCATCACGAAGGTATTCGCCAAGTGTCGACGGCATGGACCCGAATTCGGCAGTCCAATAGAACTCGGTACGATCCAGTGTTTGCCCATGAGTAGATTCCTTCGTGTCGTGTATCGTAATTCTGTTTGTGGCCGGTACGAAACCTGTATCGTTCACCCAGGACTCAGTTGGGTCACCGAACGGCGTCATCATCGGGAGCGGTGATGACGTGAATTCCCGACGCCCCAGGGATTTGATGTTCGCTCTTCTTTCCATCGGGCCAAACAACCGAACAGTCATAGGAAGACTCGCGCGCCGGTAGCGCAATTTGTCGTGAGGCCTGCGAAAAGTAGCCTCCTCCGGAACAGATTTCGGCCACCCGGCGGGAATTGCTGCCACTCGTCCAGGAAATTCGGGCTCCCACTGCTTCACGATTACCTGCCGGCCCCTTGAGACGAATCACGACGGGTCTCTGCGAAGTCGCGGCGATATTTCGGTAAACAATCGGTTTGCCGTTGTTGACGCCGATGAGAATGTCCGTGCTCAAATTGTCGTCTACGTCGATCGCCACGGCACTTTTCGCGTCCTCCGGAATCACCAGGCCACTCTGATTCGGCCAGACGGGCGTGAACCGACCGTCGCCATGCCCGTGCATCAACAAGCCAAGCCCTCCGTCAAATCGCCCCGTTTCACGGTGGGGGGCGAATGAATTCTGGGCGACAAAGATATCCACGTTGCCATCCAAGTCGAAATCTTCAAGCACGATACCGTACCCCGGTGCATCTTGCGCGAGAAAGGGCAATTCGTGGTTCACAAAATGGCCATGTCCGTCGTTGATAAAGACCATCGACGCCGCAGTGTTCGCCGATAAGTGGAAGGTGTCGGCGAGCGCTTTCGGAGTATAGATATCGTCGGCGGTAGCTTGAGCATAGTCGTGCTGTGTCGGGAACGCGTCGCCAATGAACGGCATGGCTCGCTCGGCATCGGCCTTGCTGCGAAGCGGCAACCGGCGACCATCGTGATCACGAAACGTCTCGACGATGTTCTGCTTTCCCAGCCCTGCAAAATCTCCCAGGTAGATCTCAAACGGACGATCCGCGGCAGGGTGGTAGCGTGTATTTAGTCCGATATTGGTTGCCACAAAGTCGATGTCACCGTCATTGTCGAGGTCCGCGGTAGCGATACCATGCCACCACCCCGTCAATTCCGTCAAGCCGGCGTCCTGCGTTGCATCGTGTAGCTGCCCCTCTGTGTTGCGGAACAGACGAATCGCCCCCCATTCGGACGCAACGATCAGATCGAGCCAACCGTCGGCGTCGACATCGGACCAAACTGCGCTGGTTACCATGCCGGCGCCCGCCAAGCCTGGCCCCTTGGACGTAGTAGCATCCAAGAATGTACCATTGTTATTCTGCAGCAACCGGCTGGAGGCAGCCATCGGGTACATTCCTGGGACGGCATAGCCGCCGACAAACAGGTCGAGATCGCCGTCACGGTCATAGTCGAGATGCGCCAGGCCGCGACCTTGTAGTCGATCTGTAACCCCGGCCGCGTCCGAAACATCCGCATAAGCGCCGCCGTCGTTGTTCCACAGGAATGTGCGATCATCGATCCAGCCGGTACCGTTGTAGCCGTTGGTCGCGATCAGGTCGACGTCACCGTCGTTGTCATAATCGAAAAACGTCGTGCCCCATGACCAGCGCGAATCGCGCACGCCCGCCGCTTGCGTGACATCGGTGAACTGCCGATTGCCATCGTTGCGGTACAGGCGATTCCATCCGCCGAAGCCGGTTGGAGGTTGCGTCGGGTCAGCGGTGATGTTCGTGATGAACCAGTCGAGGTCGCCGTCGCCGTC
>JAGQPD010000256.1 GCA_020426865.1 Planctomycetales bacterium | reverse complement strand
GGCACCGATGACCAGTGGGTTGGTGAGGAAGCCGACGAGACCGCCGCCACCACATCCGCCGCAACCACCGCCGCAGACCGTGCCGCAGCTTCCACAGGGATCGTAGCCGCAGGCGGGCCCATAGCTAACGGCGCCACATCCGCCACCGCAGGCAGCCTGGCCGCACGAGCCGCATTGGCCGCGGACAACGGTATCGTTAGAGACAAGCATCAGTCCGTCGCGAGCCGCGGGGGGGGCCGTGGTTGCCGTCCAGGTGCGGACCACGCCGGAAGTACCGGCGCTGGCGATTTGATAGACGCCACCTTGCAGGCCGGGGATTTGGAATCGGCCGGCATCGTCGGTCTGGGCCGCTGCCAATGCTTGGCCACCGCGAATCACGATAACTTTCGTGTTGGACAACTGAGCGCCGTGAGCGTCCACGACCTGGCCTTTGAGCAGGCCACCGGGTTGCAACGCCACGTCCATTACTTGTTGTCCCGTAACTGGTTCAGCACCCAAAAGGCTTGAGGGTGTCACGAGGCTAACGCAAGCTAGCCAGGCAGCAGTGAGCCGCAAGAATCGGTTCTGTTTCATAGGTCCAACTACTTTCGAATTTAAGAGTTGTCGAAGACATTGCTTCGGAAGTATTGGGCTGCCGGCACTTACGCGCTACCCCGACACCAACAGTCCCATGCCCCAATAGGTTTGTTCCGTGAGGCTCCTCCTCACGGCCTTGTTCTGGGTAGATCGGTCTGACGAGACGAGACCTTTAGGGCAATTCGAAGATAACGGTGGGACAGGTGTGAAAGTGCAATCACTATTCCGATCGCCGCGGCAGCTAGCGGGGTGGGGGAGATTGCTGCCGCGGCGCGAGAATTGATCGAACGTCGCGTTCTACGCGGCGGCTGGTGTGGCGGCATCGTCGTCATCATCGGCGATGGCCCAAATCACGGCCGCGGCACCGGCACCGATCAGCAGGGTACGGCCGGAGATCAAGCCGCCGAGGATCCCGCGACGTCCGCCACAGGCGCTGCATCCGGCACCACCGCACGAGGTGCAGCCTCCGACGCTACTGCAGCTGCAGCCGCCAATCGCGCCGCACGAAGTGCAGGGGCCTTGAGCACGGACGGTGCTGGTCGTATCGACCATCAGGACGGCGGAGTGGGCAGCCGGAGGAGCGGTACCATTGCTCCAGAACCGGCAAGTGGCGACGGCTCCGTTGGTGTTCAATACGTGGGCACCGCCACGGAGGCCATGGAAGACGAAGCTACCGTCTTCGCCAGTCTCGGTCGTGGCGACCGTCTGCCCCGCGTACGTTACAGCGACTTGTTTGTGTCCCAGTACCTGTCCTTCGGGGGTAACCAGACGACCTTGGAGGGTTCCACCCGCTTGCAAAGCCACGTCGACCACCGCGTCCGGGGTGGCAGCGCTGGCCGCGGTGTGCGGAAGGATCATGCCGGCGACGGCCACGGCCATTACCAGGCGCGAAATGTAAGCGTTGAGCTTCATAGCTACATCCTTGCGTAAAAAACGAGAAAAGTGTGTGTTGGTCCATCAACGACATCCTCGTGGATCGACCCATCAAGAGCGGAAAATCCAGAGACATGCGCGTTCGTCGTATGACCCGCATGACCGCTCCATATTAAGGGCGGGTTGTACCGAAGATGTGCATTGCAGTGGTTAACCGGCCATGGCGAGACCAACCTATCCGCATATGCGTGCTAGCTTCTGCGCCAATGCCGCAGATGAGACTTATAGGCGTCCATTAGATTTGGGATGCGCGCCGCCAGTCGCTGGCTGAGCGGCTCGGGTGGGACACGATTCTGGATCTCCCCCAGAAACGATCGCAATTCCCACAATGCCGCTTCATTGCCGTGCAGCATGAAATGAACCCACGACCACGCGTCGCGGTATTGGTCGCCCCCCATTGCCTCAAATTGTCGTACCTGCTCCAGCTTTTCCATCGCACTCGGACGGTCCCAAAGTGGTTGCCGGCGCAGGCTTGCTAAATGCGGATTGTCAAACGCTCGCTGACTTGCCGGTACCTCGTAATACTCCGCCAACCCTTCATCCAACCACAGCGGGACCATCGGCAAGGTCGCATGGAGCAACGCATGGGTACATTCGTGGCGCAGGTCGGTGCCAAACTGGTTGCTGAAATGTGCAAAGACGTTGCCCGGACCTGTCGTCTTGACGAACATGGCTCGCCGCATCGATAACTCGGGAAAATACGTGCGGAGGTAGTGCCGATAGGTCGATTCCAGGCGAAACACGTAGACATCGATGGTTTCACGCGCGGGAGCGATGTGTAGCTGTGTCTGCATTTCACGTTGAAGACTCGATAGTTCCTCCAACAGTCCACTGTAAGGACGTAAATCGAAGTCCGCGTGAAATCTGAAAGGAGGCTGAGCGTGAACGTAGGGCCATGGCCGTACCTCGGCCGACTGACAAAACTTCGGCCACGCGAGCGGTGTCGTGCCGGCCGCGGCAAAGCTCGCTACCGGACCTGCGACATTTCGCAGCCACTGTCGTCGATTATGCAGGAATCTGGTCACGTCGCTGGATACCCTTGCCATTAGGCGGTTTTACCGAGCACCCGAAGTCAACGCGTCCGCGGTTAATGCGTCCGCGGTTAATGCGCCCGAAGTCAACTTGCTCGCAAGTCAACCGGCACGGCGTCGTCTTGCCCGGTCGTCGTGTTGTCCCTCGTTTTGCCAACGGCCCAGAGGCACATCGCGTCCCGCTGCGACTGCTGCGGGATGCTCGCAACAAAGTGCCGACGCCGTTTCCTCGTTTTGTAATTCCGCGACTCGCCGGTACGCTCGCGCCAACTTGGGGCGTCGCGTCTTCGGGCTGTGAGCATCGGTGGCCATGATGTGGACCAATCCATGTGACAGCATCCATTCCGATAACTGTTGCGGTCGCGGGCCGAACGTCCCTACGAGACTTCCAGCTGTCACCTGCATTAGACAGCCAGCGTCGACCAAGCCTGGCAGCACTTCCGGCCTTGCCAACAGGCCTTGATTGCGTTCGGGGTGCGAGAGAATTCCCACCATGTTGAATCGTGCCAGTTCGTTGAGCACCGGTTCCAATGGAAAGTAGAGTTCGTGTGGCAGTTCCAACAGCACGTGGCGGCCGTGGTCGCCCAATGTCAGAACCTCCCAGCGCCGGATCATCGCGACCATGTCGTCTTCGATCCGCACGTCAGCGCCTGGCAGCACTCGCAAGGGTACCTGATGATCCAGTAAGAATTGACGGGTTTCGGCGGTCAGCTTGCGGATCTGGTCGCCCGTGTTTGTTTCATAATTTCCGAGTTGATGCGGCGTGGCGATGATGGTGGTGATACCGTCATCGACCGCCATTTTCGCCATCGCCAGCGTCTCGTCCCAGTTCTGGGCCCCGTCGTCAATACCGGGCAGCAGGTGGCAGTGAATATCGACGAAACCATCCTTCGCAGACATAGTGATCGCATTCCTTTGCGAAAAAATAGGTGAGGTTGGCACATGGGGCCGCGAGGCGCGAGAAGCGAGTATAGCGGCCTGGTCGGGTTGCGAAAAGGGAATTTTTTAGTCGAAAAGAGTGTCAGCAGTGGTAGCAAGACAATTTCAACGCACGGTCTCCAATTGACCAAGTTCCGCAGGCCCGCTATTGTGATCGTTTTGCTTACCTCCGGAACAAAGTGCCCGCAAGTGAGATACGCTGCTATTGGACCGATTGCGGTTCATTATCCTGAAAACGTGGAGACGAACGCCGAATTGGCGCGAGATTTTCCACGTTGGGATATGGAACTGATCTTCAGCAAGACCGGGATCGAACGTCGCCACATCGCCCGGGTCGACGAGTGTGCCTCCGACTTAGGCGTGGCGGCTTGTCGCAAGTTATTTGAGAACTACGATATCGATCCTCAGAGTATCGACTTCCTACTGTTTTGCACGCAAACGCCTGATTATCCCTTGCCGACGACGGCATGCTTGATGCAAACCCGGTTGGGGTTACGTACGAGTTGTGGGGCGATGGATTTCAATCTGGGCTGTTCGGG
>JAGQPD010000010.1 GCA_020426865.1 Planctomycetales bacterium | reverse complement strand
CAACCCCGTCGGCACCGCCAACCCCGTCGGCACCGCCAACCCCGTCGGCACCGCCAACCCCGTCGCCCCCGCCAACCCTGTCGGCACCTGGAAATGGGAACGCGATTTCAATGGCAATAAAATCGATTACACGCTACGGATTTCGAAAGACAAAGAAAAACTCGCCGGTGTCTTCCAGACGCACTTCGAGAATGCTCCTCCTGGTATGAACGAACCGATTACATTGGAAGACCTAGAACTGGACGGCGATACGATTAGCTTCTCAGTCACGCGCAAGTTCAATGA
The DNA here is from genome assembly GCA_020426865.1 of Planctomycetales bacterium. GTDB lineage: Bacteria > Planctomycetota > Planctomycetia > Pirellulales > Pirellulaceae > JAGQPD01. Next base: position 15,606 of record JAGQPD010000010.1, on the reverse strand, counting down.
GAATCAATTCACCGTGTCGTACTCCGGTAAGCTGGATGGTGACAAGATCGACGGCGATTCCAAGGCCACATTCAATGGCCAGCCGCGAGAATTCCCTTGGAACGCTGAGCGTAAGCTGACGGCAGACGACGTTGTCGGCGATTGGAACCTGAAACTGGAATCTCCGAATGGCCCGATTGAATCGCGCATGACGCTTGAGAAAAAGGACGACGCGTTGACGGGGACCTACCACAGTTCCGTGTTCGGCGATCACTCGATCAAAGACATTGAAATAAAAGAACAAAGTCTTCAGTTCCATGTGACTTTCGACACGGATAACGGAGACATTACCGTGAATTACGAAGTAAAACCGACGGGAAATGCAGCCAAGGGCACCGCAAAGGCCGACTTCGGCGGCCAGGAAAGCGAAATGTCGCTCACCGCCACACGCCAACCGCCGGCCAAACAACCTAATTGACCCGCAAAGAAAGATTTACCCTTCTGCTCGCGCTTTGCCGAAGAAGCCTTACAGTCGGCAAAGGGGGCTGCATTGCGCGAGAATCTGCGAGCACCGCTAGCTCCCCACCCCGATGGTAACGTGATGGGTGACCAACGGAGAGCACACAGATGGGTACGCAATACGCCAAGCCACGGATGTTGATCGTGGGAATTGCCGTCGTCGGAACGGCGATCGCGGCGGGTTGTCGCGTCGGTCCCGATCCGTTTCGCCCAGCCAGTCAGGTTCAGCCGAACTATCGGCACTTGGAGACCAGCGGAGTTCACGAGGGGGGCGAGGACTTGGACGGTTGGTGGGTCGGGTTCAATGACCCCGTGCTCAACGACCTCATCCACCAGGCGGTCGCACAGAACTTGGGGCTACGAGAGGCGTGCCTGCGGATCGTACAAGCCCGAGCGACTCGGTGCGTGGCCAAGGCGGACGGTCTACCTCAATTTGACACGGATGCGTCCTACACCTTCCAAAAGATTTCGACAACTGGCGGCCAGTTCTCGATCTTTCGCCCCGATGGTTCGGCGGTGAATATCAAATCAACCTTTGACCAGTGGGCGATGGGCCTGAACGGCGCGTGGGAAATCGATGTATTCGGCCGAATCTTCCGTAACATTCAAGCGGCGGACGCCGACATCTGTGCGACGGTTTGGGACTACCGCGATACGATGGTGTTATTACTCTCTGACGTTGCTTCGAACTACGTCGACGCCCGTACGTTCCAACGGCGACTCGAGATCGCACATCGCAACCTGGAAGCACAACAAAAGATCCTGGAACTGACGCAAAAACGGTTTGACGCTGGCGTGATCAGCGAGCTGGACGTAGCACAGGCCAAGGCGAACGTCGCCAGTACTCAAGCCGATATCCCGACGCTGGAGATCGGTTATCAGTTGGCCGTAAACCGTTTGAGCACCCTCTTGGGCAACACGCCAGGTTACGTCGACAACTTCATGATCAATCCCATGCCCATTCCGATCCCACCGACGGAGATCGCGATCGGTATTCCCGCTGACCTCTTGCGACGCCGCCCGGATGTGCGAAGCATCGAACAACAGCTGATGGCCCAGACGGCGCGCGTTGGCGTGGCCACGACCGACTTGTATCCGCGATTTAGCATCATCGGAACGTTCGGGTATAGTTCGCGTCTGTTCGACGACTTGCTTACGACCCGCGCTATCGCCGCCAACGTTGGCCCGAACGTGCAATGGAATATCTTGAACTTCGGCCGCTACAAGTGCAACATTCAGGCCCAAGAGGCATTTCAGTGTCAATTGGTGGCACGCTATCAAGCTGCCGTCCTGCAGGCGGCGGAGGAAGTTGACAATGCGTTGGTCAGCTACGATCGCGAAAAGCAGCGACGGGGGTCCCTGGCCGAAGCAGTCACCGCGTTTGAACGTGCCGTTGATTTGTCCGAACAACAGTACACACAAGGAAAAGTGAGCTTTCAAAGTGTGCTCGACTCGCAACGATCCCTGCTGCAATCCGAAAACCTGCTGGCCATCAGCGAAGGCAACGTCGTTTCGAATCTGATCGATCTTTACAAAGCACTCGGCGGCGGGTGGAACCATCCACATGCTTTTGCCGGCGACGTTGCCTACGACCAAACACTGCAGTACGCACCTAGTGTTGAGCTCGAACGGCTACCCCCGGCGGAGGGCAACGCCGACAACGCCAACAACGGCGGCGATGCCAGCAAAAAGTCGGCGGCGGAAGATGGCGACTCCGAAGCGGACGCATCTGATACGGATTCGTCTGATACCAACGCCGAACCTAGTGGCAACCCGACCGCCCCGAACGACTCCAACTCTGACGAAAATGCCCCGGATGACAAGAAACCCGGCGATTCGCCCAGCGATCGGGATCTGAGTATGTGGCGGTATAACTAATCCGCCAGTGCCGCTAGAGAAATAACGGCAATTCTTTTATCATGTCTGTGTCCGCGCTCGGTGGCCCACAGCGATCCTTGCCGCTTACCGTCCCACGCAAGCGACAGATTCCCCAAACGTTGACGCCAAAGTTGGTAACGACTACTACACAACGATTGTTGGACGTCCCTCATGCAGGTCGCACTATTTATACCGTGTTACATCGACCAACTCTATCCGCAAGTTGGCATCGCCACCCTGCAATTACTCGAACAATACGGCTGTGAAGTGGTCTATCCACCGCAACAGACGTGTTGTGGCCAACCGATGGCCAATACAGGTTGCGTGGACGACGCCAAGCCGGTGGCTGAGCATTTCTTACGGACGTTTGCCGACTATCCCTACATCGTGTGCCCATCGGGCAGTTGCACGGCGATGATCCGGCAGCATTACGAGGGAATACTGCCACCATCCCCACGATTGCAGGCCGTCACAACGAAGACCTATGAACTTTGTGAGTTCCTCGTAGACGTGCTCGAGGTTGACGGCGTGGCCGGCCGTTTCCCCTATCGTGTGGGTCTGCACAACAGTTGCCACGGACTGCGAGAATTGAGGCTTGGTAGCTGCACGGAACGTGTAATGCCTGCATTCAACAAGGCGCGTCAACTGCTCGAAACGCTACAAGACATTACCTTTGTCGAACTCGATCGCCAGGATGAATGCTGTGGTTTCGGTGGCACGTTCGCTGTGGGCGAAGTCGACGTTTCGGTCACGATGGGTAAGGATCGGCTCGCTGATCATCAGCGCCACGGCGCTGAAATCGTAACCGCCACTGACATGTCGTGCCTCATGCATTTGTACGGCATTATTAGCCGGCAGCGACTGCCGCTGAAGGTAATGCACGTCGCCGAAATACTCGCCGGACATCAAGTACCCGCCTAGACCGCTTCATCAATACGAACGCACGACAGAATATTGCATGACCGCATCGCACCATCCACAACTGGCCGCATCGTTTTTGCAGGATCCAGCCCGCGCACGCTGGCACGATGAATCGCTCTGGTTCGTCAGGCAGAAACGTGACCGCATGGCTCACGCCGTTCCCGAATGGGAGAAGCTACGAGAACACGCGTCGCAGATCAAACAGCATACGATGGCGCACCTGGACGAGTATCTCATCCAGTTCGAACAGAATGCCATTGCGCGCGGGGCCCTCGTCCATTGGGCACGCGACGCCGCGGAACACAACCAGATCGTGCTCAATATACTGCGTGAGCATGAGTGCTCGCAGGTCGTCAAAAGCAAATCAATGTTAACTGAGGAATGTCATTTAAATCCGTTCCTGGAACGCAATGGCATCGAAGTGGTTGATACCGACTTGGGCGAACGGATTGTGCAGCTGAACCGCCAGCCTCCCAGCCACATCGTCTTGCCGGCGATTCACCTGAAGAAGGAAGACGTCGGGAACATCTTTCATCAACATTTGGGAACCGACGCCGGAGCGGATGACCCGTCGTACTTGACCGAAGCGGCCCGCAAACACCTACGTTCCAAATTCATGGCGGCACAGGCCGGCTTGTCCGGCGTGAATTTCGGTATCGCCGAAACCGGTGGAATTGTCGTCTGCACGAACGAAGGAAATGCCGACCTGGGCATCTCCCTCCCACGATTGCATATCGCCAGCATGGGCATTGAAAAACTCATCCCCAAACTGGCGGACCTGGCCGTCTTCACCCGCCTGCTTGCCCGTTCCGCCACCGGTCAGCCCATCACCGGCTACACATCGCATTTCCACGGTCCCGTTCGCGACGGCAAGATGCACATCATTCTGGTCGACAACGGCCGTACGGAACTGCTGGGCAATGAAAAGCATCGTCGAGCGCTCCACTGCATCCGCTGCGGCGCCTGCATCAACACGTGTCCTGTCTACCGGCGTAGCGGCGGATTCAGCTACCACGCCACCGTCCCCGGCCCCATCGGCTCGACTTTGGAAACGTCTCGCGACCCCGCGAAATATCACGATCTTCCGTTCGCCTGCAGCCTGTGCGGCTCATGCACCGACGTGTGCCCCGTGAAAATCGACTTGCACGAACAACTGTTGGTCTGGCGGAAGGAAATCGCACGGCGCAAGCTGCTGCCGCTTGGCAAGCGATGGAGCATGTGGGCATTGGGCGTTATCCTGCGTTACCCGACGCTCTTCCGCGTCGCAGGTTGGTTTGGGCGAACGAGCCTGTCGTTGTTACCACGGTTCATCATCTACAATCGTGCCAACGCGTGGGGACGCGACCGCGACTTGCCACCTGCGCCACGCCAGACCTTTCAACAATGGTACCGCCAGCAGCATGCGAAACGTCATGGAAAATAATTCTCGCGAATTGTCGTCTCCCACCAGCCGCGATGCGATCCTCGCGACCGTACGCCGCAATCGTCCCGCCAATGCCGAGCACCCAGGCTGTGACGGCCCCTGGCTTACGTTCGACGATCGACTTGGACAATTCTCCACGGTATTGAAGTCGGTGGGCGGTAACTGCCACGTGTGCGAGACGCGTCCGCAAGCATCTGAGCTTTTACAAAATACTGTTCGCAACATCGATGCCCGGCACACCGCGTCGCACGTGCCCGAGATGATTGACGCGACCATCGATGCGGCGACGATCGACGACCCCCACGCATTGGAACACCTCGATTTCGCCGTTGTGCCGGGCCGTTTCGGCGTGGCGGAGAACGGCGCGGTGTGGATCAGTGACGAAGACTTGCGGCATCAAGCGATTTGTTTCATCCCTCAACACATAGCGGTCGTCGTCCCTTATGCACAGACCGCGGCGGATGCGCTCGTCGATAATATGCACCAGGCCTACCAACGTATTTCCTTTCCCGGTCGCGGTTTCGGACTGTTCATGTCCGGTCCCTCCAAGACAGCTGACATTGAACAGTCGTTGGTTATTGGAGCGCACGGCCCAAGATCGCTGACGGTCGTTTTGGTAAAAAGCTGATATGACTTCCCCTCCACCTTCACGGAAAAATCGAGTAGCAACCATGATACGATTTCAAAGCAACAATGCGTCACGCGCCAACCTCGCATCGCTGCTGTTTTGCGCTGGCTGCATTTGTTCTGTCGCCGTAAACAGCGCACACGCGATTGACTCGCAGGCATCGGCCGCTGCCCTCAACGACTTGAGAAACTACTTGGCGCGTGAAGGGAATGTCACGCCGGAGACCGCCACGCAAGCCTTCGCTGATACCGCACTCACCGCCGATGACGCCCGGGCCGTGATCGAGGCGTTGTGGCAGACACGCAAGGAACAACTCCGCGAAGAACGACAAGCCGAATTTCAAGCCAAGCAACTGCAGCAGGGAGACTTGTCAATGCCATTTGACTATACCGTCTTCGGCGACAAACCAGCTGCTGGTCGCAGCCTGTTCATTTCGATGCACGGCGGAGGTGGTGCCCCCAAGCGAGTGAATGACCAGCAGTGGGAGAATCAGAAGAAACTCTACCAGCTGGATGAAGGCGTCTATGTCGCACCACGCGCCCCTACCGACTCCTGGAATCTGTGGCACCAGGCACATATCGACGAGTTGTTTACGCGGCTGATTACGGACTTTGTGGTTTTCGAGGAGGTGAACCCGAATCGGGTCTACATTACCGGATATTCTGCCGGCGGTGATGGTGTCTATCAGTTGGCACCGCGGATGGCGGACCAGTTGGCCGCAGCCGGCATGATGGCGGGACATCCCAACGAAACGTCGCCGCTAGGACTGCGGAATCTTCCGTTCGCATTGCATGTTGGTGCCTTGGATGCGGCCTACGACCGCAACAAGGTGGCGGGCCAGTGGAAGGAGAAATTGGCGGAATTGCAGCGACAGGATCCTGATGGTTACGTTCACGATGCGCAACTGCACGAAGGACGTGGACACTGGATGAATCGCGAAGAGGCCGCGGCCCTCAAGTGGATGGCGCAATATGACCGACAGCGTTTTCCCACGAAAATCGTATGGGTCCAGGACGATGTAACGCATCATCGCTTCTACTGGTTGAACTTGACGGATGCCGATGTTCGTCAACGCACGGAAATCATCGCCTCGCGTGATGGGCAGACGTTTTCGATCAATGCCCCCGAGGGCATCCACCCGCAAGTGTTGCTATCCGACGAGTTCGTCGACCTTGATCAACCGCTGACCATCAAGCTCAATGGCGAACAAGTTTTCGCTGGAACGCCGACCAGAACAATATCCGTCGCCGTGCGTACGTTACTTGACCGGGACGATCCTGCCATGACCTTTAGTGCCATGGTGTCGACGGCCATCGCGCCAACGGCGGCGAGCGAGGAATCGCGAACGCCGTGATTTTGGGAGAGAAAAAACCGGTGGATCAACGGGAACTTTGCGGGCAATTTGCTTCTTACGGTACAATCAAGGGACCCGTGCTGGCGCGAATGAACTCATCTTTTGCCAGCCCGTATGCTCCGGAACAAAACCTATTTTTGGCCGCAAGGAACTGACTGATGCCACAAGCCGTCGTTGACCCGGAAGAGCTCCGACAATTTGCCCGAAGTCTTCATAAGTTCAATACGGAACTGCGTGACCGCATGTCGAGCCTCAACAATCAGCTGAATGCGTTGGGGACGACCTGGCGGGATCAGGAGCACAAGCGATTCGTGCAGCAGTTTGACGAACATGTCAAGATTGTGGCACGTTTTCTGGAGCTAAGTGACCGACACGTCCCCTACTTGGTTCGCAAAGCTGATCAGATTGATGAATATCTGCAATCATGATCTTGCTTCGCAGCCGGCTGCGGACTACTTTGATCGCGCTTGCATCGGCGGAAATGGAACACACTACAGATGACGGGTTCAGCACGTGTAACATCGATCGACGCGATTCGGCAGTTCCGGCAGGACCTGGTGCGGTACGAAGAATCGACTCGAAAAATTGTCGATACTCTTTTGCATGAACTGCGGCGCGCGATCGACTGGGTGGAGAGTGATCGGACGACGTATTGGCCGGCCCAAGTTCGCGGTGCCGAACGAGCGGTCGTCGCAGCACGCAATGCGTTGGAACGCTGCCGATTGGTGGCGCAAGGCAGCCAGCGGCAGACATGCCTGGTCGAACAAAAGGAAGTCGAACGAGCGGTCCGACGCCAACGCCTGTCCGAACAAAAAGTTAAGGACGTCAGTCGTTGGCGGTACCAGATCAATCGACATGGCGAGGAATTCCAAGGCAAGCTTTCGCAACTTACCCACTACCTCGACAACGACGTCCAAAAAGCCATCGCGGCCTTGGATCGCATCGTCGCTGCACTCGAACGCTATGCGGAGCATCATTCCTCCGGGCGTGAAGTGTCCGGAGGCGGCGAACGAGGCGGGAGGAACGAAACGTGAGAATCTGTGATTTGCAGAGCGGCATCGGGCGACTGCAAAAGGAAACGACCCATTTGCAGAAGAGGTGGGCCGAAACCAAGTTGCATTGGGACGATCAGGCATGTCGCGAATTCGAGTCCAAATACCTGAGCCCCCTGATCCCGATCCTGCAATCGACGTTGGCGGCGATCCATGAAATGGTTGAAGTCGTGGACGATGCGCAGAAGGCCTGCAGCGACGATGAACGAGACACTTTCGTGTGACCTATATTGCCAGGGAATGATCACATGACACGCAATCGCATCTCGACCAACCGGCAACGCGAATTGATCGCTCGCTCAGCACAGCTTGTCACCAACCGCGAAGCCTCCATCGAGGAGACGGAATCGCAGTACCAACAGCAACGTGAACGGCTCGAGTCCGACTACGCAACACGCAAGAAGCACTCCGATGACAAGTACGACGCCGAGTCCGGCGAACTGGAATCGCAATACGTTGGTGGTCTCGAAGCGGCGAAGTTGCGGTTTGAAACCCAGGTCGACGAGATCGATGAACAACGGACCAAGCTGCTGGAGGAAGCATCGGAAGACTACGAAGAATCGATACGCGTCGACGAAGCCACATGGCGACACAAGAAGGCTCAGATTGACGAACAACATGACGCCGACGTCCGATTGTCGGAAGAAGTGCGCCAACAAGTGCTCGGCGCCGTCGAAAGCAACGAGGAACAGTGGGTCTGGCTGGAGGCCGAGTCCGGAAAGTTCACCTGGGGGGCTCCACCGGATCTAGAGGCGATGACACAGCGGTCCAACTGGGAGTTGGGCAGTCGGGAATTCCTGGAAAAGTACGTCGCTGAAACCAAGAAGGGCCACGAGTTGATGCACCAACTCGGACGCTGGAAATCGATCCGCTTTCTGCAAGATGGTTGGCCCGTAATGGTCTTTGTCTTTGCATTGCTGAGCGGAATCTATCCCGCAGGTTCACGCTTTGGCTGGACCAATTGGATCTGGATCCCCATGGTACTCGGCGGAGCCATACTCCTGTCGCTGGTTTCGTGGAAACTCGTGGCATGGTACGCATTGAGTCGTTCGCTGAACGTGCGATCGAAATTGGCGGCGGCGTTGTTGAATGCCCGCGATGCCTTGACCAAAGCGGCGGCACATTGCGAGACCGAAGCGGAGGCAAGAAAGAAGAACTTGGCCCAACGCCGATCCGTTCAATTGAAAAACGCCGATCTCGAGTGGGAACGGGTCCAACAGGAGCTGCGAGAAGGCTATGATGCAAGCCGACAACGGATTGAACAGCGCATGCATGCCGAACAACAGCGAGTAGAAGCGGACTGGGACGCGGCTGTTCGACCGTTGCGCGACACGTACCCGCCGAAGCTGGAAATGCTGGCAAAACAACACGAGAGAAATTCAGAAAAGCTCAAGCAAGAGTTTGAAGTTCGGCTGGATGCGTTGGAACAGCAACGGCTGCAAAGCTGGCACCAATTGGTGGCCGAATGGAAGGCTGGCATGACCGAGGTTGCGGCCGAATTCTCTACCATGAATCGCTTTTGTGGGGAGCATTTTCCCGCCTGGTCTTCTGAATCTCCCAATAATTCGACGCTGCCGCATACCTTGCCGGCGCTAAGGTTCGGCGACTATACATTCAGCCTGGAGCAATTCGATCGCGGCATTCCCGATCATCCGCGCCTGACCCTTCATCAACATCAATGGCAGCTACCGGCTGTCTTGACGTTCCCCGAATCGCCATCGTTGTTGATCGAAGCGGAGGGTGAAGGGCGGCGGCAGGCGATCCGCGTCATGCAAAACACGATGTTACGGCTATTGACATCGTTACCGGCAGGAAAAGTCCGCTTCACGATTATCGACCCCACCGGCTTGGGCGAAAACTTTTCGGCGTTCATGCACCTGGCTGATTTCGATGAGCGACTTGTTTCGAATCGCATCTGGACCGAGACCGCGCACATCAACCAGCGTCTGGCGGACCTGACCGAGCACATGGAGAATGTGATCCAGAAGTATTTGCGGAACGAGTTCGCGTCAATTCAGGAATACAACGAAGAGGCTGGCGAGGTGGCCGAGCCGTTTCAGATTCTGGTCGTGGCAAATTTTCCCGCCAACTTCTCGGATGAGGCCGCGCGGCGGCTGATCAGCATTTCCAGCAGCGGTGCCCGATGCGGCGTTTACACATTGATTAGTGTCGACACCAAAATGGATCTGCCCAAGAATTTTGATTTGGCGGATCTAGAACCGCCTGCGAACGTGTTGATTTATCGGGACACCCGCTTCCAATGGAAATATCCGCAACTGGAACGCTGTCCGCTATCGCCCGAAACGCCCCCTGCGGACTCAGTGTTGACAAGCATCATCAAGGCCGCTGGTCAGCGCGCGACAGAGGCGAACCGAGTTGAGGTACCGTTCGAGACGGTCGTGCCGAATGTCGATCGCTGGTGGACACGTGATAGTCGGGATGAGGTACTGGTCCCGCTGGGACGTGCTGGGGCGACAAAACTGCAATACCTGCAACTTGGCAAGGGAACGTCGCAACACGTTTTGATCGCCGGTAAGACCGGCTCCGGCAAATCAACACTGCTGAACGCCCTGATCACTAATTTGGCGTTGCACTACAGCCCCAATGAACTCGAATTCTTCTTGATTGACTTCAAGAAAGGGGTCGAATTCAAGCCGTACGCCGAACACAAAATGCCCCATGCGCGGGTCATTGCGATCGAGAGCGAGCGGGAGTTTGGCATGAGCGTCTTGGAGCGATTGGACGAAGAATTGCGAATTCGCGGCGACCGCTTCCGTGCGTGCGGAGCCCAGTCGGTGAAGTCATTTCGGGACAGCCAGCCGGACGAGCCGATGCCACGACAGTTGCTGATCGTGGATGAGTTCCAGGAGTTCTTCGTCAAGGACGACAACATCGCACAAGAAGCCTCACTGCTGCTCGACCGACTGGTGCGACAAGGACGCGCTTTTGGTATCCATGTCATTCTCGGATCGCAGACGTTGGCTGGAGCCTATTCGCTGGCACGCAGCACGATTGGGCAGATGGCAGTACGCATTGCTCTCCAGTGCAGCGAGGCCGATGCGCATCTGATCCTCAGTGAAGAGAACACAGCCGCCCGATTGCTGAGCCGCCCGGGCGAGGCGATCTACAATAACGCCAACGGTCTGTTCGAAGGAAACCACCCGTTCCAAGTCGTGTGGATGTCGGATCATGATCGCGAGGCGTACCTGAAGACGTTGCGTGATTACACGAACCAGCACGCGGGCCTTTTGGGTGGGCGTGCGGAAGTGACACCGGTCGTGTTCGAAGGGAACGTGGCTGCTGATCCGGCTGAAAACCCGACGTTGCGGCAGCTTGTCGCGCGAGAACGATCGATCGATGATCCGGTCAGCCCGCGGACCTGGCTGGGAGCGGCCATTGCCATCAAGAACCCAGCCGAGATTACGTTTCGCCGACAAAGCGGCTGTCATGTATTGGTCGTTGGCCAACAAGAAGAAATGGCGATTGGGGCGTTGTCCAATATGATGCTGGCGATCTCCGCTCACGCTCAAGCCATCGGACAATCAGCCCGCAATGCCGTCTGCCTGCTGGACGGCGGAACGTATGAAACGTCGCGAGTCGGGCTGTCGACGATCGTCCGCAAGCAACTTGCTATCGACTGTGCGGCCCCGGAGGCAGGGTCGATCGCAAGTGCGTGCGGTGAGTTGGCTGGTGAAGTACGACGGCGACTCGAGAACAACATTGCGGATGCGCCCTCTCGATTCCTGATCATTTACAACCTTCCCCGCTTTCGGGATTTGCGAAAATCCGAGGACAGCTTTGGGCTCGGCTCATTTAGTGACACCCCCGCGGAAACGGCCGCGGATAGTCTGGCATACATCTTGAAGGAAGGCTCCAGTGTTGGCGTTCACGTTGTTGTGTGGTGCGACACGTACAACAACGTCACTCGATGGTTCGATCGGCAGACAATGCGCGAGTTCTCGCGGCGGGTCCTGTTTCAGATGAGCGCTACGGATTCGAGCAATTTGATGGACTCGGCGGCCGCCAGTCGCTTGGGCGTCCATCGCGCGATCCTTTATAGCGACGAACGGGGCGAATTCGAGAAATTCCGCCCATACGCCGTTCCATCGGCGACGTGGAGCCAGTTCGTCGTGCGGCATGCTTCCCATACCGACCACGCCTCCTCACCTGATTGACAAGTGGGTTCCTGCGTGACTACATTCGCATAGTCAGTAGTGGGCCGATACTTTTTAACAGATTCATTGAACAGGTAAGGTGTATCAAGATGAGGATGCGCTCATTGATTTCGTCTGCGGCGATGTTGGTATTATTCTGCGGAAGCGTGGTCACAATTCACACCCCGGGCTGGTCCGCGGAGGGGGGAGCGGTTGGCGATCTGTCTGGCGGCGACTTCGCCTTGCAGGGGGAATACGAGGGCGAAGCGCAACTGGACGATGGCCCGGCCAAAGTCGGCGCGCAGGTCTTGGCATTGGGCGGCGGTAAGTTCTCCGTCTTCGGATATCCGGGCGGATTACCGGGCAATGGCTGGAATCGTGGCGACGAGATTCACGAGCATGAGAACGTCACGGCCGAAAATGGCGTTATCAAGTTCTCCGCAGGAAGCATGGACGTTGTTGTCGATGGCGAGACGTTTGAAATCAAAGCCAATGGCGGCAGTTTCGCCACATTGAAAAAGGTCGAACGCAAGAGCCCGACGCTGGGCGCCGAGCCGCCGAAGAGCGCGATCGTGTTGTTCGACGGATCGTCGGTCGATCACTGGAACAACGGCAAGCTGGTGGAAGGCAAATGGCTGGGCGCGACCAACTGCGAAACCAAGCAGAAGTTGTGCGATCACACGCTGCACATCGAATTTCGCACGCCGTACATGCCCGCCGCGCGAGGCCAAGGTCGCGGCAACAGCGGCGTGTATGTGCAAAGCCGCTATGAGGTGCAGGTGCTCGATTCGTTTGGGTTGGAAGGCAAGGACAATGAATGCGGCGGCATCTACAGCATCAATCGCCCGATCGTCAACATGTGTTTGCCGCCGCTCGCTTGGCAGACCTACGATATCGACTTCACGGCGGCACGATACGACGAAAGCGGCAAGAAGGTGAAGAACGGTCGCATCACGATCAAGCACAACGGCGTGGTGATTCACGACGATCAGGAATTGGCTCACGGCACACCGGGCCGACGCGCCGAAGGCCCCGGCCCCGATGCGTTGTTCCTGCAAGATCACGGCAATCCGGTTGTGTTCCGCAACGTCTGGGTTGTTGAGAAATAAGTCCGACCGACTCGCAATATGTGAGAACCAGCAGCATGACATGCCACCGAAACTATTGGGGAGCGGTCATGCTCCTGGGCCTCGTTGCGAGCCAGCTTGTGCCGACGAGCCCATTGCCCGCGGCCGATCCGCCGACCGATCTGGCGGCTCGGGCGAAACAGACGATGCGTCGCGCGGCGACCTACTATCGCACGCAGGTCGCCACGCATGGCGGTTACGTCTATCACTACACGCCCGATCTAAAGACGCGATGGGGCGAGGGCTTGGCCACCGTGGATCAGATCTGGGTGCAACCGCCCGGCACGCCCACGGTCGGGCTGGCGTTCTTGCGAGCATATGAAGCGACTGGCGACCAATTCTATTTGGACGCCGCCACCGACGCGGCGTTGGCGCTCGTATACGGCCAGCTTGAATCCGGCGGCTGGACAAACAGCGTCGATTTCAACCCGCGCGGCGATGATGTGGCTCAGTATCGCAACGGACGCGGCAAAGGCAAAAACAATTCGACGCTTGACGACGGCATCACACAAGGCGCATTGCGGTTGCTAATGCATGTCGATCGGGCTCACGAGTTCCGCCACGCGGAGATCCACGAAGCGGCTCGGATCGCGCTGGACGCGTTGCTGGCCGCTCAGTTTCCCAACGGCGGCTTTCCCCAAGTCTGGACCGGGCCGGTCGAACCGCAGCCGATCGTCAAGGCGAACTTTCCCGAGTACGACTGGCGCACCGAAGGCCGGATCAAAGAGTACTGGACGATGTACACGCTGAACGATGGTCTGGCCGGAACGGTCGCGACGACATTGATCGACGCCGCCAAGATCTATCGCGACAAGCCTTGTGCGGACGCGGCCAAGCGGCTCGGCGACTTCCTGATTCTGGCCCAATTGCCGGAACCGCAACCGGCGTGGGCCCAACAGTACAACTACGCGATGCAGCCGATTTGGGCCCGCCGCTTCGAGCCGCCGGCGGTCACGGGCGGCGAGTCGCAGGACGCCATCGAAACGTTGATGACGATCTATCGAGTTACCGGCGACGAGAAGTACCTGCAACCGATTCCAGCCGCGTTGGCCTATCTGCGCAAATCGCTGCTGGACGACGGCCGACTGGCTCGGTACTACGAATTGCAGACGAACAAGCCGCTGTATATGAATCGCAATGGCCGCGACTACTATCTGACGCACGACGATCGAAACCTGCCGGACCATTACGGTTGGAAGATCGTTTCGCGTTTGGACGAGCTCGCGGCCGCGTATGAACGGTGCCGCGCCGGCGATCGCACAACGCCGGAATTGAGTCAGTCGGCACTTGAACAACAAGTGCGAACCATCATTGCCAACCTCGATGACCAGGATCGTTGGATGAGTGTCTACGACGGCGAGCGGCTGATTGGTCAGCCCAAGTTTGCCGTCGGCGACCGCTATTTGAGCAGTCAGTTGTTTAGCGACAACCTGGAGACGCTTAGCCGATTTTTGAAGCCGTGAGCCTTTGCGGCTTGGCGGTCCGGTTCCCTTCTCACATTCGTTGCGCATCTCATTCTTTTGTCATCTTCGGTAGGTCATGAGCGAACCAGTTCGATTTGGATTAATTGGTTACGGGTTATTCGGAAAACATCATGCGGCGGCGATCGCGCGAGCGTCGAACGCGCGGCTGGCGGCCATCGCCGTGAAGTCGCCAAGCAGCCAACAAACGGCCGCGGCAGATCATCCGTCGGTGGACGTGATGGACGATTATCGCCGGCTGCTCGACCGTTCGGATATCGACGCCGTGAGCATCGTGGTGCCGAATCGGTTGCATTTCCAAGTGGCCCGCGACGCTCTGGCGGCGGGCAAGCATGTGTTGTTGGAAAAGCCGATGGCGTTGTCCGTCGCCGATTGCGATGCGTTGATCGAATTGGCCGAGCAAGGCCAGCGGACTTTGGCCGTGGGACATGAGCTACGTTTGTCGTCGCTGTGGGGAAGCGTGCGGCAATTGATTGACGACGGAGCGATCGGCCGGCCGCTGCATGCATTGATCGAGCTGTCTCGGTTTCCGTATCGGCAAGGCTCCGAGGGCTGGCGATACGATGTCGATCGCGTGGGGAGTTGGATTTTGGAAGAGCCGATTCACTTCTTCGATTTGGCTCGTTGGTATCTGAACGACGGCGGCGAACCGATCAGCGTCTACGCCCGCGCGAATTCGCGCGACGCGGCTCGGCCCGAGCTGACCGATAATTTCTCGGCCGTCGTGAACTTCACGGGCGGAGCCTACGCCGTGGTCTCGCAAACGCTGGCCGCGTTCGGACATCATCAAACGGCCAAAATCAGCGGCAGCGAGGGGACGATCTGGGCGTGGTGGAGCGCCGCCGACGCGCGCAGCGAACGGCCGACGTTCGGGTTGCGTTACGGTTTGGGCGACCAAGTGCATGAAGTGACGCTGGACAAACCGGCCGGTGAGTTGCTCGAACTGGCGGAAGAAATCGAAGCCGTCGCGGAAGCGATGCGCGGCGGAACGGCGCCTCCCTGCACGGGGCGCGACGGCCGCTGGTCGACCTATCTATGCTTGGCCGCGGAAGAGTCGGCTCGTAGCGGCGCGATCGTTTCGCTGACGTAG
>JAGQPD010000255.1 GCA_020426865.1 Planctomycetales bacterium | reverse complement strand
ATGATGGCAATGACGACCAGCAATTCAACCAGCGTGAATCCGCGACGTTTTGCCATGGGGCCTGTTCCTGAAGGCAAGCAACGACGAAAGGGCAATCGCCATCCACGTGGCACCGGCTGCGGGCTCCGGAACGCTCGCCACGCCGGCGCCAATTCCAAAGTTGTCCTTCCACACCGTGTAGTCCGCGGCATCGACGGTGCCGTCTCCATTGCCGTCGGCGGCTAATGCGGTCGTCGAACCGAAACTGTCTTTCCAGACGGTGTAGTCCGCGGCATCGACGGTGCCGTTACCATTGTAGTCGCCCGGCACCACGATGTTGGGGAGCAGCAGCATTGCCGCTGGTTGCTTTAGCCCGGCAACCCCCGCGATGAAAAACGGATTGATCGGGGCTCCCGTGTTGATGTCGTATTTGCCGATATAGCCGTCGGCCAGCGGCAGGCCATTGGATGGGTTGTCGTTGCCGAGGCGGGAAACCATCAGGTTTCCGTCCGGTGCGGTGATCATATCCACTGGAAAGAAAAGGCCGCTTGTTCCCGGAATGAATTCGCCCAAGGAATTGCCGCCGCTATCAAAGGCAAAGATGTTCGATGTAAAAAGTCCCACAGCAAGCAACGTGCCGTCGGGCTTGAAGACAAATCCATTGGTACCGACGAAGCCGTCGACCGGGCCAGCAAATGTCGCCGTGGGGTCTGCCGGGTTGATCCCATCTGGAGCACCAGTTGCCAGGTCGAAACGTAAAGTGCGTCCGTCGAAGAAACTGCCCACGTAAAGCTTGCCGTCGGGACCTTCCACCATGTCGGTGCGTCCCACGATGCCCGTTCCCGTGCCAAACGTTCCCTCGTGTGCGCGGGTTTCGAGATTGTATCGCTGGATCGTCTCGGCATCGAAGTTGCCGAATTCGCTGACAAGCAACTGTCCCGAAGCGGTGTCGACAAACAGCCCGGACGGGCCGTTGATCCCCATCGCAAACTCGCCAAGGTACTGTCCCGTTTGCACATTGAATTTCAATACTTGGCCGGTCGCACGGCTGGCAATGAACAGGTTATCGTCAGGGCCCAGGACCATTCCCGATGGATCGTTCAGGGAACTCGCCGATTCCGGATTGTCCGGGCCAATCAGATCGCCCAAGTAATTGCCCGTATTCTCGTCGAATTTCAGTACCCGATTGGTGATTCGGTCGGCAACCAGCAAGGTCGCGAATGCGCAGCGAGGCACGATTGCCAATAACGTTAGTGATACGATGGTCGTCAGGACAAAGCGGGTTCGGTTTCGGCGCATGATTACCTTGCCTATTCAATGGATCACAAAAACATGGGTGGATAATCTGGCAAAGCCCAATTGCCAATAGCAACCACGTTTGCCGGGCAATTCAGGACCTGGAGGGCCAAAGGTAGGAATACAGACAGCCCATCGGAGGGATGCTTTCCAGGCTACTTACCACCAAACATTGTGCATGATCCGCACACCAATGTCTAGGGAGCAAATTGGGTCGCTAATACTGTGGAAGCCGGGCTGGCAAGGCCGACAGCCCCGTCGAATCGCCGCGGAGGAGTTCCATGGGCCCTTCCCGTCCCACGCCGATGGCGAGCGGCAAATGGGAGCGGCAAATGGAGGAGGGTCTACGATTGGGAGGCATTATGGGACCGCGTTTGAAGCGTGTTGACGAAATTGAGGAGTTTCACGCACGGCGATCCGAATAACCAACCAGGCACGCACCAATGCCAGCCAATCATCTAGCAAAACCGTTGATGCGTTTGCGGGCGATGCAAAACATCAGGCCAAGCGTCGCCAGCCAGCAGCTTGTTGGCTCGGGCACGGACGCTGTTTGGCTCGACTGCGAGACTCGATGGGCATTCCAGACATTGAAGTCCAACACGTCGGTGACGCCGTCGCCCGTGAAGTCGCCGTGTCGCCAGTTGGTGCCGGCCGAGAATTTGTTGCCATTCCAAATCTCGAAATCTGTGTCGTCGACCACGCGATCTAGGTTGGCGTCGCCCGGAATGGCTGACAGGACCAGATCGTGCGCTCGGTAAGACATTTCCTCGTCTGCAATCTCCAACACATAGTCGACGAAAAAACTGGTCGGGTAGCCTAGGTTGCTGTCGAACTGTGCCTGGATATCGAACGCGGGATAGTCAATCGCTCGCTGCAGTTCGGCAAACAACCCATCGACGGTCAGGAAGAGTTCTGGATCGAGTGGTTGCAGCGTGTCGGCGTCCGTGACCGCCGTGATCATTCCCGCACGAATCTCTACCAGCCCGGGCTGAATGAAGTCAGGATGGCAAAAGCAACTCCGTTGCAGGACGTAGTCGTAATCCATGGAACCGCTGGTGTTCCACAGATCTCGTTTTGCATCGAGTTCCGCTTGCGTCAATGCCAAGGTTGGTGACGTACAAGCTGCGATGGCGAGCCATGCAGTGAGTCCCAACACGCACAGACGCCACCTCGTGAATGATTGGCAGAACGCCAACCCACGCCCCTGGCAAACCGAGTACGTCAAAGCATCCTCTTCGGGGGAACGCGACATGTGTACGACACTCCTAGCTTACCCGCAACGCGGCGATCGCGGCAAGCTTTCGTTATCTGCAGGCCGCGTCGACCGACGCATGTTTCCGTACTACGCATCAACGTGTCATGACGATGCTTTGATACCCAGCATGCGGTCGAGCGAATCGGCAGTCTGATAAATCAGGGCTTCTGGAAAATGTTGATATGGGTGGAAATACTCAAATGTCAGATAACCATTGTATCCGCTCTTGTCGAATTCCTCGAGGACGGCCGGCCAATTCGTCGTGCCGTTCCCAGGTCGTGGGCGGCCTGCGTCATTAGGCCCGCCAGCTCCATGCCACGTGCACGCTCGGCCGGATCGTTGCTGGTCAGCGGATAGGGCCAGAACAAGAATGAGCACACGCCGCTAATCTGAATGCCAATCTCCTCTGCCGTCCGTCGTATTTCGTGAAATTGCCCTGTACTTGATTTCGGAGAAAGATCGCTTTCGAGATCGTAGTTCAATTCGATACCACCAAAGCCGGCGTTTTTGGCCAATTGAAGACACTGCCGCAACGTCATCTTCTCGGGATAGGGAAAGGCCCACAAGTTGATCGATTTCTTCATGTCGTACCGCCGCAGTGGCAAGTCGTCCGTCGCCGGCACGGCGGCTTGCGGTGTCGCGGCCCAAGCGGTAGCTCCAAACGCGGCATACGTCAACAGCTGGCGGCGTTCCAGTTTCGGTTTGCACGTGCTGGCATCTTGACACTAGACGATCGGCGGAACTTGCCCAGGACTTCAAGAAGTTCTTTGGAAGTCCAGAATATGTCCAAGCGTTGATCGGATTGTTGAACGCGATCCTTGGGCTTGGTTATCGGATTACGCAGGTGGAAATCCTCAATCTATTCAACTACCCGGAATTCGCCATCGACAAGCAGATTGCGCTCGATATCCAAACGCGTGACGCGACGGGCCGTTGAGTTAGTCAAGTATGATTTTGACGAGGCGACAATCTCTCAGGCGAGTAAGATCGAGCAGTGGGCATTCTTGACAATCCATACACTTACACCGGGCGGAGGCTCGATACCGAGACCGGGATGTTCTACTACCGGAATCGGTACCACCATCCGCAACTGGGGAGGTTCGTGACGAGGGATCCAATTGGGTACGAAGGTGGCACTCCGAATCTCTATGAATACGTTGGAGGACGTGGATTGCTTTTCGTTGACCCAACAGGTTTTGGTTGGTGGACCGATTTAGGCACGTTCACGTTGAATAATTTGCCATTTGTCGGAACAATTTGGCAGTGTGCCGGTGTCGCGGGATTAGAGGCCGCCAAGCCGTGGGGAACGCACCCTGTTCACTACGCGGGGATTGCGCCGGATTGTGAATTCTGTAAATTAGATCCCGTACTTGCCGAATTGCGCTGCAGTCAATTGATTCAAGCGGAATTGTGGAATAATATCCGAAGCTCATTTGCGAGCAACGTAGCAATTGGCGTCGTGGAAGCTTTCGTAGGTGGGATCGCTGGCTGGTATTCCTTTGGCCTTGGTTGGGTTTTTGCTGTCGACGGTTTAGTAAGATCCGGATGCGGTATAATAAGCCTCATTAAAATGTGGGACGCGGCTAGAATCGCCATACGAACGAACTGCAAGTGTCGATAGACATGTGGAGCATTATGCGTAGGGTCGCTAAAGCCTTGGCGGTCATATTGTTGCTATTTGCGGTGTATTTTTGGTTCATCCGGCGTGATCGAATACTCAATCTTTTTCCGGCCGAAGGTCTGTTGCTCATGTTGGTTGTGATGTTAAGCAACGAAAGTCAAAAGCGTTGGTTAGCGACTCGGTGGTTGGCCTTACTTGCCATCGAGTTCGCTTCCATTATGTGCATTGGCCTATTCTTACCTCACATGGCAGACGGCGACAACCTGTTTGTCCTCATGGATTACCTTTTTCACGCGTCGGTCGTTGCGGTGTACGTCCAAATCTTGGTACTCAGCGTGTATCTGTTCGTGGGCGGATGCAACAGATTCGATGACACTTAGCCTGGTTCAAGAGGGAATAAAGTAGAAGATGATTCCCACTCGCACTGTGCTGACGCATCGGTGGCGGTACAAAGGAGAGTCGCTAGCACGGGCTTTGCGTTTAGAGCGTTCCCCCCCCCCCGGGCCGGGGTGGTGAAGTC
>JAGQPD010000254.1 GCA_020426865.1 Planctomycetales bacterium | reverse complement strand
CCGCTGAGCAGCTTGGGATAGAAGTAGGTGCTTTTGGCAGGCATCCGCTCGCCGTGCTGGCTGATGGCTCGGATGTGGTCCAAGGTCGCCGGCATCACCAGGGCTGCCAGAGGGAATTCGCCCCCCTGACCCAGTTGTCCGGTCGCGTCCCGGCCAACGGTGTCGCCATGATGCAACGCGTCCACCACTTCATGGACGGAGTGCACATACATCGGTTTGGGCAGATTGCTACTCGCCAGCAGCTCGTCCATGATCAGCCGGTGTAAGATGCTCACTCCCAGTCCATGCCAATCGGCACTATGCTCCGGTGCGAGCTCGGCCACCTTTCGTCGCCCGGCGTCGTTAATCCTCGCAACTACCCAACGCCGATCTTTGGCGGCGTAGAGCCCGAGGGTCCCTTGCTGGTCTTCGGTCTCAATCTCCTCCCAGATCGTCGGGGCCAGGTCCGCCCCTTCCCCTGCGATACGGAGCGTAAAGTGATCATGCAAACGTTGTTGCAGGTCGTCCGAGGAAACGGGGGCCAGTCCGCGGAACAGGCGATGGGTGGGGAGCACAATCATTCCCGGATCGCTCATGCTGACGCACATCATCAAAACAAAGTTAGCAGGATGATCAGCAGAAATCGTGTGTTGCTGAGTCAGGTCGTCGCGATAGTTGCAGGCGGTTTCATAGCGATGATGACCGTCGGCAATGAAAACCGGTTTCGGGTCCATGATCGCTTGAAGCTTTGTAATCGTGTTCACATTATCGACTGGCCAGATCCGATGCACAACTCCCAAGTGATCCGTCGCTTCGAGCGGGGTAACGCCAGCGATCGCGTCACTTAACAGCGAACGGGCATCATTGTGCTGATCGGGAAACAGGCCGAACACTTGGCTGAGGTTTGTTTTGCAGGCTTGAAATAGTCGCAACCGATCCGCCTTCGCGGCGGAATGTGTTTCTTCATGCGGGTAGATCTTGCCTTCGCCGAAGCGTTCGAGTCGCACGCGACTCATGAAACCGTGCCGCGTATAAGAACGGCCCGCATGGGTAAACGTTTGCTCGTACACATAAACACACGGCTGAGCATCTTCCTTGAGCAGGCCTTCACTTCGCCAATTCTTCAGGAACTTGGCGGCCCGGGAATATCGGTTGTTCGTGTCGTTGTCGCCTGGTTCCTCGCGATTGAGGATCAGCCGAACGACATTGGCCGGATGGCGTTCGTAAAGTTGTTTTTGCAGCTGGCCGTCAATGACATCGTAGGGAGGTGCCACGACGTCGCTGAGATTTCCGACATGGCCAAGGTCGTATCGAAGTCCGTGAAATGCTTGGATTTTGGGCATAGTACGTAAGAACAAGAGTCTGAATGCTGCGTCGATGTGAGTAACCGGGTGGAGTTCCCCTCAGCATTAGACCGGTAGCTTTGGCTGTTGGCTAGCCCTTTCGGCGCACGGCAAAGTTGATCGCAAGTTGCCATAAAAAAAGGCCGGCCAAGCGTTGGTGCTCGACTGGCCGCGTTCGGGTTTTGTCATTTCCCGGGCCGGAACCAATCCATTTTCGATCAATACCGGTAATGGTCTGGCTTATAGGGCCCTTCCACGGGAATGCCCAGGTACTGGGCTTGCTTTTCGGTAAGTTTTGTCATGCGGACACCTAATTGCGGCAAATGCAAGCGGGCGACTTCCTCATCCAGTTGCTTGGGCAGTACGTGGACGCCGAGGGGATAATTCTCGGTTTCGGTCCACAAGGCAATCTGTGCCAGAACCTGATTGGTAAATGAGGCTGACATCACAAAGGAGGGATGGCCGGTCGCGCAACCCAGGTTGACGAGGCGTCCTTCGGCCAACACGATGATCGAGTGCCCATCGGGGAACGTGAAGCGATCGACTTGCGGTTTGATCTCTTGACGTTTGACGTCCTTTTGCGATTTGAGCCAGGCCATATCGATTTCGAGGTCGAAGTGGCCAATGTTGCAGACGATCGCATCGTTCTTCATCGCCTGCATGTGTTGTCCCAGAATGATATCCCGGTTCCCCGTTGCGGTGACAAAAATATTGCCTTCCTTAACCGCCTCTTCCATCGTGGTGACTTCAAATCCTTCCATGGCAGCTTGAAGGGCATTGATGGGGTCAATTTCGGTGATGAGCACACGCGCGCCGTAGCGTTGCATGGAGTGGGCACATCCTTTACCGACATCGCCATATCCAGCGACGACCACGACCTTGCCCGCCACCATGATGTCGGTGGCCCGCTTGATGCCATCGGCGAGCGATTCGCGGCAG
>JAGQPD010000253.1 GCA_020426865.1 Planctomycetales bacterium | reverse complement strand
GGAGTTCGATCCTCCTCCGCTCCACTTGCCGGTAAATCTTTGAGTCGAATTCGAAATCGCTCGTCGTAGTCGGACATAGCTTGACCTAATCGGACGTAGTACGACCTCTCCGAGTCGAGCCGATTCTGCGCTGCTTTTGTGCCTGCGGCAGAGTTCATCTGCCGGCCGTATGCCACTGGTGATCTTGATTGATTCGCTGTACGGAATCAGCTCGATTGGGAGCGATCAAGCCACGGAGTCAAGGCATGGCGCGCCTGCTAGCGTCCTCACAGTCGCCGGTGGGAATAGTCAGAATAATGGGGATATGCGGAAGGTTTTGGCTATGCGGGATCGGGAACGCGAATCTGGCGAAGGGTGTGAGGAATGAGGCGTGTGACAGCGTTGTCGGTTGCCGAAGTTGAAGCAAGCCAACGTAGCGTAAGGATTACGTTAAGGGAGTTGGCGTGGCAAGCTGGCCTCAATGCAAGGAAGGTGCGAGGATGTTGCGTCGATTCACGAACAGGTTAGCGTTGGTATCCCTTTGGGGCGTGGTGTTGATGGGGTGTGCGTCGCAGCGGCCGAGGATTCCGGTGGCAGTGGCGGCTCCATCATCGTCGGTTTCTTCACCTTTGCCCGCTGCTAGGGCGACCGCGACGGCCCCCAGGTTTGGCGGGCACGTATCGGTGGGTAGTACCGTTGGTGGCGGGTATCCGCAGGGGGCGGTCTCACGAGGGTATACCGGTGGTACGTACACCGGCGTGCCCAATGGCATGGGGCCGGGGTTATCGGCTCCTTCAGGTGGCATGGGGCGCGCCACTGGCGGGCCGATGAGCTACAATCCTTGGCAGTAGTCAGGGTTTGGGGTTCGCGGTTCTCAGGGGGGTAACATGGTGTGGACGAGGTGTCAGTTGCGCGGCACTGAGGTGTCTAGTCTCTCTTGTTCGGGACCGCCGCCCATTGCCGAGTATTCGTTGTTCGTCACTGTGTGCGTCACTTTGGGCTTCACTGTGTGTGGCTCGCTTGTGTCATCGGTGTTCGCCGCTGATCCGGCTGGCGAGCTTGGCGAAAACGCCGTGAAAGAGGCTTATTTGTCGGTCCATGACGGTTGGAGTGCCGACGAGGTGCTGGTCAATGATGCGCTGAACGCCAGGTTTGTTGCGGCGTGTCGGCAGCGTGTCGCTGGTGTGGCTGATGTGGACTGCAATGCCACATTATTGCGATTGAGGAAGGCGGGAAAGTTGCCGGGGGATGTGACGAAGCGGCGGCGGTTGGATCATGGTGAGTATTGGCATGCGGCGGAGATTGCGGCGCGATCGATGGAGGATCGGCATGAGGTGAACATCGATCGTGTGATGTGTGACCCACAGTTGCGTGCGGAATTCGATCGGCTGGCGGGTCCATTGGCGGTTGGGGTGGAGCTGTATCGGTTACGGAAAGCGGCGCTCGCGCTGCGCAAGTCGCGGCGGTTGCGTCCGGAATTGATTGCGCGGGTAGCAGATTGGGAGAAACGCGTGGAATCGTACGGAGTCGACGAGTTACGGGGGCGAATCGACGAGATTCCGCGGCAGCCAGGGATTTACATTTTTCACGATGCGTCGGGGTACTTGTATGTGGGA
This sequence comes from Planctomycetales bacterium, assembly GCA_020426865.1. GTDB lineage: Bacteria > Planctomycetota > Planctomycetia > Pirellulales > Pirellulaceae > JAGQPD01. The sequence continues at coordinate 169 of JAGQPD010000253.1, read as the reverse complement.
GAGGCGGCGGATTTACGGGTGCGGTTGACGCAGCATTTGGGAGGCTCGGACCGGGTTGCATTGGCCGATTATTTGCGGGAGCGCGAGGTTGATGGGGAGCGATCGGGGGAGGGGGCTGATAGTGGGGAGGTACGCGTGGAGATGCATATTTTCGCGGCGGATTCGCCCG
>JAGQPD010000252.1 GCA_020426865.1 Planctomycetales bacterium | reverse complement strand
CGCCAAGTACCTTGCCACCCCCCAAGCGGGGATGGTCGCCCTCGATTTCGTAACCGAGCCCAAAGGTGATGACTCGATCCTCTTCTGGGCCAAACGCTATTGGGAGGCCGAGGTCGACGGTTCTCCCGAAGGGACGCAGCGGGCCAAGCGAGCGGACCTCCAGCTCTTCCTCTCCTACTTCTCGACCGTGGTCGGCTCCGATCACGTCGACTACTGGACCCCGAGTGTCTCCAAAGGGTTTTGCAGCTGGCTCGACAAACCCGCCCCCGCCAAGCCGTCGCGGTCGCACCAAGAAAGATATGCCCCCAGCTCCATCAACCGGATGCTCGCCACCATTCGGCATTTTGCCAAGTACATCGAAAGCTCTCGCCGTTTTGAGGCGGGGCCCCCGATGAAGAATGTCAAGGACCTGGACCTCCTCACCCCCGTCTGGAAGGGACTCTCGGAGCTGGAGCTCATGCGGCTTCGAGCCGCGTTGGACCAGGTCACGCAATTGGCCGGTCGCAAACAACAGATGCCCCTTCGCAATCGGGCCGTGTTTATCCTGGGCCTCGATACGGCCCTTCGAGCCTTTGAAATTGCCACACTCAACTACGACCAGTACCAAGGCAAATACCTCAAGCGAGTCAAAGGAAAGGCCAGCATCTACGCCGATGTCTACCTCTCGGCGGATGCTCGCCGTGAGCTCGACCAGTACATTACCCAGGAACGTGGCACCCAGCCAGGGACGTTGTTTGTCACCAATCGCGGCGGTCGGATGTCACGCTGACGCAGGTTACGGTGCCGCGCATTCGTGCATTTTCTCGGCCCGTGCAACTGCGCGAGGTGAAGCCCACCTCGGTCAGTCGGCGTCGGTCCGTCGTGCAGGCCAATGGACAAACCCCAGCGGCTCGAAGAATCGCCATCAAATTGACTGCTGGTCCAACTTGCCAACGAACTCCGGCCCCGACCAGCCTGAACGGCACAATATGGACGTGTTCTGACTCAGTTGGTTGCCATGTTATAGGGCATTTGGGGTAGCTCCCTTCGCCCCTTCGGTCGAAAAGACCGATCGCACAATCCAGTACATGACGCGGTGCCTGTGACTGGCCAAGCGATCTACAAGGCCGAGACGAGTTCGTGCCGGAGCTTCCCCGAGGCCACAGGTGACGGAATGCTGGCAATGCCGAAGTGCAACATACAGATCCACTCGCCGGCGGACTTGCTTACGGAAATTTTTCAGCACACTCCTCCTACGAGCTCGCATCCGATTCGTTCGCAGATTGAGTGATGTGTCTGTTCATTGGCCCTGCGTTTTGGCCTTGTGTTTAGGCCCGGCAGTATTTCGGCCGCAAGCGCAGGCAATCCCGGAATTGTCGAAGATCGCTGTTTTCAGAAATGGGGATGACAGGAATCGAACCTGCACTTCTTTCGAAACTAGATCCTAAATCTAGCGCGTCTGCCAGTTCCGCCACATCCCCGGATGTTGGCATTGGGGTCGCTGGGGAAACTTTCCGGGTCGATTGCATCGGGAAGTGTGCATCGGGAAGTCTCCCCCTTACCTGCGGTTATTGTCAACTTCCCAAGCCGGTTTGTCTAGAGGAGTTGAGTTCCGACCTGCGCCGGTACAGCTCGTGCTCCACCATTTCTCGTACCAAATCGGGGAACGTGCGTTGGGGTTGCCAGCCGAGTTGACTACGGGCTTTTTGTGCATTTCCGCACAGGGGGATGTCTTCCGTGGGGCGGAAGAAACGGGGATCGACGCGAACATGGTCGCGATAGTCGCGGTCGATCTGCGCGAATGCCAGTTCGCAGAATTCGCGGACGGTATGCAATTGACCCGTGGCGACGACGTAATCGTCGGGGGCGTCCTGTTGCAGCATGAGCCACATGACTTGCACGTAATCCGCCGCGTGTCCCCAGTCGCGTTGGGCATCGAGATTGCCAAGTGTCAGGTGATCCTGGGCGCCGTGGGCGATCAACGCCACGCCCGATGCGATCTTTTTCGTAACGAACTCGAAGCCACGCCGCGGACTTTCGTGATTGAATAGGATCCCCGAGCAAGCAAACATGTCGTAGGCTTCCCGGTAATTGCGTGTCAGCTCGAACCCGGCGACTTTACTGATACCATAGGAGCTCCTAGGACGAAAGCGTGTCTCTTCGTCCTGCGGCGCCGCAGCCGCCCGCCCAAACATTTCACTCGATCCGGCAAAATAGAACCGGCACTGCGGTTGCAATTCGCGGATGGAACTTAAGATGTACTGTGTCGAACTGATGTTGATCGACATGGTGGCGAAGCCCTCTTCGAAATCCTCGCCGACAAAGCTCTGAGCCGCCAAGTGATAGCATTCGTCGAACGGATGGCTGGCCAGCAGCCGAAAAATACTGGGATAGTTTTCGACGCTTCCAGAATGAAGGATCAGGCGATCCAATAGGTGCTCGATGCGATGCAAGCGATGGCGATGATCCTCCAACGCCACGCGGCGTACCAGGCCGTGGACTTCGTACCCCAGCTCCAACAGGTATTCCGATAGATAGCTACCGTCTTGGCCGGTAATTCCCGTGATCAACGCTCGACGATTGCCCATTCGTTTCTGGTCTCCTCAATGTAGTCGATTCCCGTCGATCGACACGCGATCGGGATCCTGGAGAAACCAGGCAACGGTGCGGTGGATTCCCTCAGGCAACCGCACCTGCGGTAGCCATCCCAATGCTTGCAAGCGGCCAGTATGCGGATACCACCGTTGGGGTTCGCCAGGCTGGACCGCGCCCGACCAATTGACCCGAATGTTCTTACCTAATTCGCTGGCTATTGTCGCGACAAGTTCTCGGATCGAGCATGCCTGATCGATGGCCACGTTGTAAACTTCCCCCTGTAGACGGCCCAGAGACGCGACACACAGTGCTGCGTCAACCAAATCGGTAACGTAGCAGAAATCACGCACTTGCGAACCGTCACCTCGCGCTTCAATCTCACCGGTCGATGCATTGATCCGGACGATCAAATCGTAGACGACTTGCTTGCGTAATCGTGGACCGTACACCGAGAACGGGCGTAACGTTGCCAGGGGGAGATGATAAAGATCGGCATAAACCTGAAGATACCGGTCGGCAGCCAGTTTGCTGACGCCATAAGGCGAGATGGGGGCGAGGTAGTTTTCTTCCGTCACGGTCGTCGCCGACGTATCGCCATAGACGGCCGCCGAGGATGTGAAGATCAATGGTATCGGGTGATCGAGCGAGCGCAGCGTTTCCAGGAGTCGCAAAGTGGCGACGAGATTGGTCTGAAAATCGTGCCACGGGGATTGCACTGATGCTCCGACGTTTGCATTTCCGGCCAAATGAAAAACCGTATCAATTCGGTCACCCGTCAGGACTTGGGCTAGGTCGCAGTGCAGCAGATCGGCCTGGATGTACCGAATGTCGGCCCGAACGGCCCGAAGATTGCTAAGTTGGGCGGCAGGAAGTTGATCCAGCACCACCACATGTGCTTGGGCGGCGACAAGACGCTCGACTAAATGTGAGCCAATGAAACCGCCACCGCCTGTGACGAGGACGTGCTGGCTGCAGAACGCCCGTGCAAAGTCGGGGGGTGGCGCGGCGCCGATGTTCGCCGTGTCGCCACGGGTGTTCGAGGGTTTGTCAGGGTGCGGATTTGTCATGGCGGTCGGGGGAGTAGGGGGCGATTTGTCCTGCGCGGTCGTAGGGACAAGCTAAGACCACGATTCTACGCACCTGCGACTCCCTCCACAACTCAGCCTCGTCACCGGAACGCCTCGATGCCCTTCGGCATCGATTGTCCGTCCGGTGAGCCGAAAAACGATATCGATTTCGGAAGAACGCCACGGATCGACTGTTTGCGGCGTAACAAAGTTCGGCATTTTACGCTTGAACCCTAACGGCAAAAACAACGAACGAGAACCGGACCGGACCGCAGATAAGCGAACAGGTGTACGCGATGAGATCAACAGGCACGAGAAGCAGTTCAAATTTCCACAGTTTTGCCCTTTTATTGGCAATCGCGATCGTTGTCACGAGCGTACGTAGCGCGGACGTCGAGGCTCAGGAGGTTTCTGGGCCAACGATCGGCGTCAGTGCCGTCCCTGCGAATTACTCCGATTATTCGGCGGATTGGTACGATGTATTTCAACGTGCTCAGGCATTGGGTGCTGAAGTCGTACAGATTCCGGCAGAGTTCTGGTATGAGGCGGAGTCGCCGGACGGTGAGTATGCGTGGTCGACGGACACCGAGTGGTTTCGCACGATTTGGGAGAATGATTTTAGTTTTCGGATCAGCAAAGACTTTCCTGGACCGTTCTTCCACGATCAAATCATGGCTCCGGGGGACGTTTCGTTTACGGCCTTTACCGAGACCAAGTTCTTGCGGCGGTATTTCCGCATGATCGACGCATACGTCGACAATCTAGGCCCGGCCACCGACTACATACTCATCCATGCGGAAGGGGCGTACAACTACTTCGATCAGCACCCGGAGCAGTTGGAAGATTTCGCGGACTTCCTTCGCCGAGTTCGTCGTCGGATACGCGAACGGGCGCCGCACATCCGTGTCGCCGTCAACATCGATCCGCACAATGAAGATATCGTGTTGAAGACGATCGCGTCGGTCGTTGACTTTGTCAGTTTCGACGTGATGCGCACCCCGGGCCTGATTGAGACTCCGCACCAGTTGCGTGCCGAGATCAACCGCTTATTGAACGTTGTGGGGAACAGGAAGATTGCGGTGGCTGTCTACTGGTCGACATCGTCCGTGGACGGCGGCTCCGACGCTTCGCAAAAGGCCGCGTTCGAAGCGACCCTGCAGACGGTGTCTCAGCGCCAGGGTCGTTTTGAGTACGTCGTCTTTGGCAACATATTCGACGATGACGTTGACATGTTGACGGATGCATTTGCTCAGATTTTTAGTTTTCTTCCGCTTGACTTCGCTGCTGAGATTGCGGATAGCCAAGCTGGCCAGGGGATCATTCGCACCGACGGCACGGTTAAGCCCTCGTGGTGGGCATTGCGACGGGGTATCTCGGAATTAAAGGCCAGCCGTTGACGACGCCGGTGCGTATCGGTTCCAATGGACGTTAACACTGTTTGACGCTCGTCACGTTCCGTCAGACGCAGGCAAAGGAACAAGATCGGCAAGTCAGAAGTAACAGAAGCTGGTCTTGCAAGAATCGCAAACAGAATCGATGAGTTTTACGGCGCATGGAATATCTTTTTCCTCGTCGAGTTATGAAGGAAGGTTTTGAGCATGTCCTTCGTTGTGGACCGAACCAAACAGGGGAATACCGAGGACAGCCAGATGATTAGAAAGCAGATCTCGCAACATCACGTTATGGGTTGGATCGTGACATGCTGTTTGTTGAGTTTGTCGTTCGTGCCGGCAAGTGGTCAGGGAACGAGTGTGGATCAAGTCGTGGCACCCAGGATTGGATTCGGCGCGGTACCGGCGAACTATGCCGACGTAGAGATGGAGTGGAAAAAGGTGTTTGACAAGGCAGAAGAGGCTGGCGCCGAAGTCGTGCAGATTCCAGCCGGTTCTTGGGGGGAAAACCAGATTGGTCCGGGGCGGTATACGTGGAGTTCGGAAACGCCGTGGTACAGATTAATTAAGCGGCAGGATTACCATTTTCGAGTTAGTAAGGACTTTGCCGGGCCGTTCCAGCACGAAGAGGTGACGTCACCCAAGGACGTACGGTTTCGTTCGTTTGCGGATGAAGCGTTCACGCGACGTTACTTGGAGATGGTCGACGCCTATCTCAACTCTTGTGCCGACGCGACGGACTATCTGTTGATACACGCCGAAGGAGCACATGAGTACTTTGCGGCGAAGCCGCGGCAATTGGATGATTACCTCATCTTCCTGCGAACCGTCGTGGCGCACGTCCACCAACGTAATCCTCAGATCAAGGTATCCGTCAATACAGACCCGCAGAACAAGGACGACGTTCTGAGCAGGATGGCCGCAGAATTGGACTTCATCTCTTTCGATGTGATGCGCAGTGACGACCTCGTCAAGCAGCCCGGCGATCTTGCAAAAACGATCGATCGCTTGATTCGAGTTGCCGGCGCCAAGAAAATATCGATTGCCTTCTACTGGTCGACGACCCCGGTCGACGGTGGTTCAGAAGCTGGGCAGTTGGCGGCCTTTCAAGCGGCGATGATGCGGGTCCGCGAGCGCCAAGAGCGGTTCGAGTATGTCGTTTTCGGCAATATCGTTGACGACGATCCGCAGGTGCTAGGGCCAGTTTTTCGCGCGGCATTCGCGAATTTGCCTGCGGATTTCGTTGAGAAAATCACGCAGTCCCAGTCAACCCAAGGCATGATTCGACTGGACGGCAAGGAAAAACCGGCTTGGAGCTGGTTGAAGCGAGAAATGGCAGAATTCAAACAACAACGCACTCCCGCAAAGTAGCTCGATGCGCATCCTCATCGTACACAGCCAAAATCCATTTCCCGCCGACAATGGTGGGAAGTTGCGGGCGGCCCATGTCGCTGCTTATCTCGCACGAAAGCATCCTGTAGCATTCGTTTGCTTCGGGGACGCTCAGCAGGCAAAGGCATCCATGGAAGACATTCCTTTCCATCAAGTGCGGGTGTTTGCGCCGCCTGCAGTTCCGCGACGATGGCGCAGCGTGCTGACACCCATGCCGACGGAAGTCGTCGCCTATCGGTCGCACGAAATGCGCACCGGATTGCATGCGTTGATCGAGAGTTTCGCCCCCGACGTTTTGCTCACGTTCGATCCGGCGATGGCCCCTTACCTTTCGGCGTACGATCGTCAGGTGCGTGTACTCGACTACCTGATGGTGCTCACCTTATCGCTGGCTCGAATGGCAGCGTTGGAGTCGGGATGGTCGCAACTGCCGTGGCATATGCGGTGGTACAAGCAGGCTTGGTTTCACCGACGGATAGCGCCGATGTTCGACTTGTGTTTGGTGAACTCACGGGAAGATCTCGAGGATCTCCAGGCCCGCGGCGACGGTTGGCAACGTATCGAATTCGTTCCTAACGGAGTGCATCTGGACGATTATCCGTTAGCGTTGGCCGTGCCCGACCCGCTCAAGGTCGTCTATCCTGGTTCGGTTCGATATCCTCCCAATCGCGATGCCGTGAAGTACTTTATTGATGAGATATTGCCGCGCATTCGGCAGTCCGTGCCGGAGGTTCAACTGTTAGTTACAGGGGAGAAGCCGCACGACCAGTCCGCCCCTATGGCGGATGGCGTTTCTTATACCGGTTACGTTCCCGACGTCAGGGCGATCGTTGCCGGCAGTTCGATCTGTGTGGTGCCACTACGAAGTGGTGCCGGCGGTGCTCGCTACAAGGTTCTGGAGTCTTTGGCATTGGGCACACCCATTGTGTCGACATCGATCGGCGCCGAAGGGCTCGATTTCCAACCCGGACACGATCTGGTAATTGCCGACCATCCAGCCGATTTTGCGGCGGAGACGATTCGCCTGTTGAGTTCCGCTGGGGACCGGGACCGGTTGGCCGCCGCTGGACGGGAACTGATTGAAAAGCGGTATAACTGGGATGTGCTTGGCGACCAAATACTCGCGATGCTCGACGAATTAATTGCGAGAAAAAAATAGAGAATTCGTCCGTTTGTCGTATCAGCGGCGGCATTTAATCTCGTTTGCTAAGCGGGCTAACCGCGAGTATACTTACACATGACAACGGGCGGAGAGATTACATTCCACCACGGCGTGGATCGCGAGCTTCCTTATCTCAGTCAAGGCCACGACCATGAGTGCATTGAATGTTGCGGAGCGATTTCTCAAGAGGCTGCCCCAGCATACTCGGCTTCATCGACACTTCCGCTCAGCGCTGGTACATGGCACTCCGCGTAAGTGGGCGAATTTGCTCCGTGTGGAATGGGAGCGCAAACGGCGACGGGTCGAGGTGAAGGGGGTCCCGTACATTTTGTTTCTCGACCCGTGCAATTACTGCAATCTTCGGTGTCCGCTTTGTCCGACTGGTGCGAACGATTTGGGGCGGCCGCAAACCATGATGAGTCTGGAGCAGTTCCAGCGCTATTTCGACCCGTTCGCTCCGTACCTGTTCGAAGTCAACCTGCACAACTGGGGCGAATCGCTGTTAAACAAGGAAGTTTTTCAGATGATTCGTTATGCTCAGTCACGCAACGTGGGAACAAACCTCAGCTCCAATTTTGTGAAAGTGGACGACCAGGATATTGACAACATCTTGGATGCTGGTTTGGAATACTTGACGATTTCGCTGGATGGCACTCACCAGGAGTCGTACGAGAAGTATCGAGTGCGGGGCGACTACGAACGAGTTATCGAAAACGTTTCGAAGTTGATCAAGCGTCGTCGCGAGCAAAAAAAGCGGACACCGTTTGTGGAGTGGCAGTTCATTGTCATGCGACATAACGAACATGAGATCCCCGAGGCGACAAGAATTGCCGAGAAGTTGGGGGTTGATCTGTTGCGATTCATTCCCGTGGGGTTGCCGTATGACGCCACAAACCGACAGGAATTGGCGGCTGCGTGGTTTCCGCAAAATGTCAAGGGACGAACGGTCAGTGATGGAAACGAACCGCAATTCGCCCAACATGAAAAGCCGGGGCCCTGCTTTTATCTCTATCGCTCGTTTGTGATCAATGCAGACGGAGGCGTCTCCCCTTGCTGCATCGTCTATCGCGAGACGACAGATTTTGCCAATCTCAAGGGGACCGAGTCCGTCGATGTACATGAGATCTACAATAACCCCATGTATCGTTCAGGGCGGGCATTATTTCGGCCGGAAAAGAGTGTCGGACACGTCCCGACAACGTGTGATGGTTGTGATATCTTTGCCAGACCCCAGGCCAACGCCATCCGGAAACCTCCATCACGCCAACCGGCAACAGTATCAACGTTCGTGTCCGTGGACGAACTCGCTGCCTCCGGAGTGAATCAAGCTCGTCCAACCAAAACCGAGACGGTCACGAAACAAACATGAGTACCTTGTCTGAGCCGTATTCGTCCGTGAATTGGAATGGTCGAAAAATATTGATCACCGGCGGAGCGGGGCAGATTGGTTCGAATCTGCTGCGACGGCTTCTGGCATTGGGAGCCGACGTAACGGTTGCGGATAACCTGTGGCGTGGTAAACGAGACCATCTGTTGGAACAGGGGCGACCATTGATCGACCTGCAACATCGCTTCGTAGAAAAGGATCTCGTTGTCTACGAAAACTGCGAATCGGCTGTCGCGGGCCAAGAATTGGTTTTTCACCTGGCTGACGTCGTGGCAGGTATCAACTATGTGTTTGGAAATCAGTTTTCTCTGTTCAATACCAACATGCTGATGAATTCCCATATGCTGCGCGCGGCGATCGCGGCGGGGGTCAAACAGTATGTGTATGTGGGAACTGCCTGCAGCTATCCCGCCGAGAAGCAAAAGCAGCTGCACCCACCACCTTTCAAGGAAGAAGATGTTTATCCTGCAGCTCCCGAATCCTCCTACGGGTGGAGCAAGCTGATGGGCGAGTACGAGTGCGGATTAGCGATGGCGGAGAACTTGATTGATGTCGGCGTTCTGCGGCTGCACAATGTCTACGGGCCGTTTTGCGAGATGTCTCCGGAACGCTCGCAAGTGATTCCGGCGCTGATTCGCAAAGCGATTCGAGCTGACCACGAGGAGTTCATTGTATGGGGGTCAGGGAATCAGCGACGGTCTTTTGTCTTTGTCGATGATGTGGTGGATGCGTTGGTAGCTGTAGTGGAAAAAGGCATGAATCAAGGCGTAGTGCAGATTGGTCCTGGCCAAAGCCACTCGATTCGAGATGTTGCCGAGACAATTGTGAGGGTCTCTGGTCGCGACATCGACATCTGTTTTGACACCGGTAAGCCCGAAGGGGATACCGATCGCACCGCAGATTGGACGCGCGCGAAGACTCTGCTTGGTTGGTCGCCACGTACTGAATTGCAGGAAGGAATCGCGAAGACCTTTGCCTGGTGCCATCAACAGTTGTCGCGTCAATCATGCTGACAGGGCAAGTGCCAAGTTGCGGCAGCGGGCTAACTGCGAACGGCACTACCGATAGCGATTGTCGGGACGCGGATACTCGTTAAGGTCATGTCGACAGTCAATGGAATATCCACTTCGTCCATTGTCATTTGCCCGACATCCGGAGAAGTAAGTCGCGCCAAAGCGTACATCGACATCCGTTGATCTCCGGCAACGTGTACCAGACCGGTCTGGTTGGCCCGTACGTACTTTCCGATTTCGTGTGCAACATCATCGGCAAACAGATAGCTGCCAAAACGATCGATGAATGCCCGTGGATACGGCCACGGGTCGCGAGAAACAAAATTGGTGCGAATAATCAAGTGTCGCGGGACTCTTTTGGCGATGTACTCGCCCACCAACTTTGTCATGGCATAGTAGTTCTTCGGATCGGGGACATCGTCCTCATTGTAATTGCCACGTTGCCCGTCAAAAACGCAGGCGGTGCTGACGTAGACGAAGAAGGGATTGTCACACACACGAAGCAGGTTGTCCACGAGTCGTTCGGTACCGCGAACGTTTATTTCCCAGCAAGTTGCATGTTGATGTTGTGCCAAGCGAACGTCCGTCATCGCCGCCGCATGCACGATGACCGCAGGCTCATTGGTTTGCATGTAATTGTAAACACTATCGTCATTCTGCAACTCAAGCTGTTCACGTTCCGGAGATAATGCTTGCGGGAACACCGCACGCAAAGCGCTCCCTAATTTCCCCGAGCCGCCGGTAATTAGCATTGTGTCGCGTCCCGTCGTTGGGCGTCGCTGAGTCGTCACGTTAATCATGATGCTGTTTCCAAGTACTAGAATTGACCGATGCTGACACTTTTCGCTCGCCAACCCACCGGATGCAACTCGCAAGAATACGCTTCGTCGCCTCGCGAACCACGGGGCGTTCCAGCTCGTATTCGTGCGTGAACACGACACACGGTGTCGCGGCGGGGACATAAGATGGGATGAGAGCGTTAATTTGCGGTTCGTCGATATCGCGGTCGATAAAATTTTCAGTGCGAATCTGGGATCGCACGAATTGAGCTCCCTGAAAATAAACACAACCGCAACGGCCGAGTTGTTCCCTTTCCTGAGGAGGTAGCCGGTAGCTGACGGCAGGCTTGTCTGTTGTCAGCAAGCCTACCACGCCGTGTGATCGAAAGAAGTCGGCCAGCTCAAACGACTCCGAAAAAAAATGTAATCGCACGAAGCGACTAAACCGGTCGGGACCCGCAAGGCGATGGATCTGTTCGTAGATATTCTCAAAAACCTGTTGCTGATCCTGCGGAGCCTGTGTATGCGGTAGTGTATCGGTGTCTAGTGCATGCGGACCGAATCGAATCCAGTCGCGTTCGGCCAGCCATGGGCGGATGTCGGCCGATACGTCACACAATGTCTGGATTTTGCCATCAATGTGGGCCTGCCAAAACAGATAAAGCTCGATGTCTATTCCAAAGTTCTCATGAATCTGCTCGAGGAACCTCCAGAAGGGCAACTCCAGCGGATCACGGCGCGACTGGGATGCATTTAATAGGGCCGAAAACACATCGTCGACAGAGAAGTGTATCCGTGGCGCGTGGTCGAGCGATTCCATCGAATCAGTCCCCTCCCCTCTCGGCCATACCTTGATTGCGTTGCACCACGACCTAAAACGAACCATCACCTGTCAGTACAACGCGAATAGTCTTGAAGAGAATTCGCAGGTCAAGCCATACACTGCGATGACGCACATAATCGAGATCGAATCTTAGCGTTTGCTCGAAATTGAGCTTGCCGCGTCCGTTCACCTGAGCCAGGCCAGTGATGCCAGGCTTGACCGTGAACTTATCTCTCTGTTCTGTGGTATAATGGCGGAACATTTGGATGACCTCGGGGCGAGGTCCGACGAGGCTCATTTCGCCCCTAAGCACATTGATTAGGTTAGGCAATTCGTCAAGCGATGTGCGTCTGAGAAAACGTCCAACTCGGGTGACGCGAGGATCATGTTGAAGTTGAAGATGTATACTGCCAATATCTGCGTCGCCAAATTCAAAATTCGCCCGTCCCTGGACCACGTGATCCGCATCGATTCGATACGTACGAAACTTGTAGATGATAAACGTCGCAGGTCTGATCTCTGCTTCGGCAATTGCGTCTTCGCCCGGCAATTTTTCTGATACGCTTCGCAGTAGGCGTCGATCCGTCTTCGCGATCCGCTCCTGCAAAAAAAACGCTCCTCCCTTTGAATCCAGGCGAATGACGATTGATACCAACACCATTACGGGAAAAAATAGGCATAATAGTGTCATCGCTGCCAGGCGGTCAAAGACCGATGTCAGCCATTCAACCGGCCGCGGACGCCGTGATGGCAAGGCGAATCGGTCGACCGATGGTATGTCGATACTCAAGGAATGTGAGTTCATCGGCGCCGGTGTTCGTAATTCCTCCACGAGCACTCGCCGTTCGACGCCGACACGATCTGCCACCGCGGAAACGCGGTTTGCCGCATCCGATTCGGACAACTCGGTTCGGTTTGACAGTTTGGTTTGGTTTGACATGAATGTTACCTACGATATGTAGGATTCGATTTGACTTTGTTGGACTGCGGAACGAAAGTATAATCCCGTGCCAGGAGATTTTCCATACTTCCGGGGGGATTCTGCCGAATTTGATTGGCGTTGATGGCGACCGTTATTGCCGGTGGAAATCTCATTCAGTTTGCGTACTTTCCCGGAAATTGTTACACGCGAATCTCATGAAGCTAGATCGTGCGAATTTTTTGGAAGACTGGCAGTGCGGATGAATTTCCTCGATACGGTACTACGCTTTCTCTGTGTTGCCTGCCCTAAGATCATTTGGGGCGTGGCGATGGTTGTATTAAACATCTTGGTGATGCCGTTGTTGGGTAAGGAAGGATTTGGGGCATATGCTATCGCACAAACGCTGGTGTTATTCCTGTCCGAAGGGTTGTTAGGTGCCGCGGTGGATTTGGGGGTCCTACGTTATGCGTCTCTCCATTGGCCGTCGGACAACGAGCGGGCAAGTGGCGTTGAGCGGGCGGCGTTGCACTGGAAGTTGTGCTTTGCGGCTTGCACCGGCATCTGCACGCTTGTTCTGGCTGGACAAATCAGCGAGTGGCTATTTCATAGTCGGCATCAACAGCAACTGGTATGGTCGATTTGGGCAGCTGCCAACGGCATGCTGCTGCACGGTTCGGCATTGGTTTACCTTCAATCGCGTTGCCGTTTTGTCCAATTCGGTCTATTCGATCTGGCACAGGTCTTGGTTAAGGTCATCGGGATCGTTGCGACAATTCTCTATTGGCGTTACGGCGGACATTCCGGTTCCGAGTTGTCGCCGGCATACGTTTTGTCATGGTTTGCGGTTGGGCCGTGGTTTGCATTTTTCGCATTTTATTTCAGCCCAATTGGGCGCCCATTGCGAAAAGCAGCCGTTGATGCAAGAAGCCAACATGAGCTATTGCACGTTGCGGGATGGAACCTGGCGACGTTTTCCCTCACAGCGCTTGGGTCCCGTATTGATATCTTCTTCTTGACATCCTTGGGAACGCTGTCGGAGGTCAGCCGTTTCGCAGCGGCACAAACGCTGGCCTTGATTCCGCAATTGCTCGGTACATACATCGGCGTTGTCATGAGTCCCCAGATCATGCCACGGTATACCGCCGGGACGTTTCGGCCTCTGCTAGCCAGGTCACAGGTGACGTTGGGGGCCGTTGGCGGGTTGATGTTGGCGCTTGGATGGTGGGGTACCAACGCCGTGATTGCAGGCATTATGCCGGACACATTCGCAGATGCGGCGCCAGTCGTTCGCGTGTTATTGCCTTCAGCAGTTGCAAGCTTCACGACATTCCCGCTGATCGTCGCCTTTTTGATGTTTGTCCGACCGCGGTTTATTATCTCGATGGAGATTGTGTTGTTGCCGTTGGTGGCGGCTGCCCATGCATGGGCGATCCCGCGGTGGGGGGCGGTGGGGGCGGCGTTCGTAACGAGCATTTTTATCATTGGTAAATCGATTGCGGCGTGGTTAATTGCATTTCGTTGGGCCGACAGAGCTCGATGATTCAATCAAGCAGCTGTTGGCAGGACCGCAAGAAGCGATCCGCCACAATATTGGCATCAAAGTGAGATTCGGCGCGCTGCCGGGCACGCGCCCCCATCGCCTGCAGTTTGTCCCGGTCCTTCAGCAGCGGAATGATAGCCTCCGACAATGCCTGAGGATCTTTGGGCGGCACCAGCACGCCTGTTTCCCCATCCACGACGGCATCTGGGGTACCGCCAATGGCGGTGGCCACCAACGGCAGCCCGGCGGCCATCATCTCGAGGATTGCGACTTGCATACCCTCGAGCAGTGACGGAGACACGGCCAAGTCTGTCGCATGCAAGACGCTGTTGCGGTCGTCGACATATCCAAGGAAACGGACGTGATTGGCCACACCAAGCGACTCGGCCTGACGCTGTAGGTCCTCACGGATCCCTCCCTCGCCTCGCCATACCGCATTGGCCTCTCCGACGATCAGGTAGAGGATGTTAGGGACTTTTTGACAGATTGCCGGCAACGCCTGTAGCATGTACGTATGTCCTTTGTTGATGGCCAGTTTCGCAACAGTTGCCACCACAGCCGCATCTTGCGGGATCGCAAACGCCTCTCGTGCGGCGCAGCGATCGGCTGCGGTAGCTGGTCGGATGTCCGTCGTCGATACGAAACTAGGAAGGATCTCCATGCGGGAGTCGGGGAACTTGAATCGTCGCAACTCGTCCCTTTGAGCCGACGAATTTGGATAGACGCGATCGAAACATCGAAAGGCGGGAAACCGAGCCAGGTCTGCCAGTTGCAGGAAAGTTGACTGCATCGCCAGCCTTCCGTAAAATGCCCCGACCAACCTCATGCGGATTACCAAACGGCATGCAATCGCGGCAAACTCTGCCTTGACATCGTGAGTGTGCACGACGTTCGGATCGAGTTCTCTTAGCAACTTGGCGAGCTTGGGTAGAATGGCTGGACTCATTCCCCATGACGTTTTCAGGACATGTGAACGATGTCCTCGCT
>JAGQPD010000251.1 GCA_020426865.1 Planctomycetales bacterium | reverse complement strand
TTCGCTGGTCAGTTCGGCGGAACTGAATGTCGCCCCATGAATTCCATCGCGTCCAGTGCGACCACCTATGGCCACAATGTAGTCATTTGGTTGCGGCTTCTTGAAGGACTTGTCGCGAGGAATGATCCCCACGTTGCCACAGTAGACCAACGGATTCCCCAGGTAACGCTCGTCGAAATAAATGGCGCCATTGACCGTGGGGATCCCCATCCGATTGCCGTAGTCACGCACCCCCGCCACGACCCCTTTCATCACCCGCCGCGGATGCAGCACACCGGGAGGAAGTTCTTCGTGCGGGGTATTGGGGGGGGCGAAGCAAAATACATCGGTATTACAAACAGGCTTGGCCCCCAGTCCGGTACCGAGCGGATCGCGGATCACTCCCCCAATTCCTGTATTGGCCCCTCCGTACGGCTCCAAGGCCGACGGATGATTGTGTGTTTCCACCTTAAACACCACGTTGTATTCGTCGTCGAAACGCACGATCCCGGCGTTGTCTTCGAAGACACCGACGCACCAGTCGTTGTCGCCTAGCGTCCGGCGAATCTGCTGCGTTGCCGCAAAGATCGTTTCTTTCAACATATTGGTGAATTGACGCGATCCGTTTTCGTCCTGGTAGGCAATGCGACCCGCCAGCGTTTTGTGACTGCAGTGCTCACTCCAGGTCTGAGCCACTGTTTCCAGTTCCACATCCGTGGCATCGCGATCTAATTGGCGAAAGTGTGCTTGGATGGCCTGCATCTCGACAAGCGTCAAGTACAGCTGCCCTTCCTTACTCAGCTGCATCAAGGCCTCGTCATTCAACTCGCGGATGGGCACCGTCACGCGCTCGAATCGATACGGGCTGCCAATCTCTAACCGCTCCAGTCGCAATGGTCCGATAATGACTTCTTCGATGGAATCGTTCGCCAACAGCTTCGCACAGATCGTTTGCAGTTGCTGATCCGTCACGTCCTGCATCCAATACTTTTTGAAGGTCCGCACCGCAGCCACCGGCAGTTGCATATCCTGTAGCGCATCGTGAGCACTCTGAGCAACCGGGTCCATCACGCCCGGCTTGGGCAGCACGTGCACCAGACGCGTCGCGGCGCAATCAACGCCAGGCAATCCAACGCCAGACAATGTACTGTCACCAACCGGAGCAATGACGGTCCGTTCCACGATCCGATCCGCCAACAGCTCTTCCGCCGCCGTTTGCACTTGCTCGGCGTCCAACGGCCCTTCCAAGAGATAACCCCGTGCGGCACGGATCGCTAAACCTTCGGCAACGCCAAGGTCAGCCGCCTCGGCCGATAGCCGAGCGCCACGACGATCCGCTACACCATTCGCCGGATGAATGTCAATTTCCCAAAGTTTCACGTTGTTTCTTTCCCGTGGCCAAGAGGTCCACTAACATTGCCCGATCTTCATCTCGTAAAGCTTGCTGAAACGAATCCAGCACTGTGGCAAACTTCGCCAAGGCCTTCAAGACGTAATCGCGGTTGTCCAACAAGATCTGCTCCCAGACATCGACACTGCCAGCCGCAATGCGTGTCGAATCCAACCAACCACTTCCAACCAACCCGCGAAATTGAACCTCCGTCACGCCCGCCAAGGCCGCAGCCACCAGATGAGGCAAGTGACTGGTCGCCGCCAGGGCCCGATCGTGCTCGTCTGGCGACATCGTTCGAACCACCGCTCCCAGTGACTGCCAAAACGCAATGATTCGCCTCCGATCGTCTTCGGGCGTTGCCTCCGTCGGCGTCACCACAACCGTGCGATCAAGAAAAAGGTCCTCCCGCCCATGCAGACACCCTGACGCGTGGCTACCAGCTAAGGGATGGCTGCCAATAAACGTCACTCCATCCATCCGCCCCACAGAAGCATCGCTTGCCGCCAGCGCAACAATCGATCGCTTCGTGCTGGCGGCATCGGTAATCAGCCCTCCCTGCTGCATTCCGCTCGCAACCCGCCGCACAAAGTCGGCAACCATGTCTACCGGCGTGCAAACCACTGCCAGCTCGGCCTCCCCCACCCCCGTTTCCACGTCGGTCGTCCAGTCGGTGATCGCCCCATCGGCCTCAGCCGCAGCCAATCGCCCCTCGTCACGACCAATTCCGACCACCTTTCGCGCCAACTTGCGATGAAGCAACGCCTTGCCGATCGACCCACCGATGAGTCCCACACCGACAATCGCCACACAATTCCACCGCATCATGTTCTATCCAGTTTTCCAGTCAATGCGTTTCTGCGTAAACTAAGCTCATGGTCCCGACCTGCGCTGGAATTCTAGCAGATCGCTGGCCAGCCTTCTGCCCCACTAAACTGGAATCGCCGACTTACCCAAAATAAATGACGGACCCCACCACGATGCTCGCTTCGTTCCTTTCCGATACCTTTTTCGGCCGTCCACAAATCAGCTGGAAAGCCCTCGCGGAACTGTGCCGCCGCGTCGGTACGTCGCTCGAGGCCGGGGTCGATCAGCGCCGCATCTGGACCCGCGAAGCCCAACACGCTCGCGGCCGTGCCGCCCGCTGGTTTGAACACGTCCGACAACAGGTCGCCGCCGGAAACAGCGCTGCCGAAGCCCTTGCCGAAACCGATGGCTTCGTCCCGCCGATCGTCTCCCAACTGGCGAAGGTCGGCGAAGAAACCGGGCACTCCGAACAAGTCTTTCTCCGACTAGCTGAACACTTCGAACACTTCATCCTCTTGCGGCGGATCTTTTTGATTGGGATCCTCTGGCCCGCACTCGAACTGTCCGGCGCCCTGCTGATCATCGGCCTGTTCATCCTGGCACTAGGCATGATCGCCCAAATGACCGGCCAGCCGATCGAGGGCGTCGACCCCCGCCTGATCGGCTGGCGTGGATTACTACTATATGTTTGTTCGCTTATCGCACTCATGGCCGGGTCCGTCTGGCTGTACCGCTGGACCCGCAGCAACGCGACGCTTGCCAATGGCCTGGCGCGCGCTACCGCTCGGATTCCAGGATTGGGAGCCACGCTACAGGCGACTGCCCTGTCGCGGATGGCGTGGACCCTGGCGATGGCCGTCGATAGCGGCATGGACGCCCGCCGCGCGATGCGTATTGGCATCGATAGCACGCAGCATCCACTCTTTTTGCCCCTGGCTGGCGCTCTGGACAAACAGATTGTTCGAGGCGAATCGATTACCGAGGCGCTGCAATCGACGGGCGCGTTTCCACGCGATTTTCTGGACGCCGTGGCGGTTGGAGAAGAATCGGGACGATTGGGGGAATCGCTGCAACATGTCTCGCAAGTTTATCGGCGCAAGGCCGAATTTGCCGCCAAGACACTCACCGCGGTCGCCACCGTCGCTACCTGGCTGTTGGTCGCGGCCCTGCTGATCGCAATGATCTTTTTCGTGTTTACGTATTTTTACCTAGGTCAGATCCAACGGGCATTGGAACCGCTGTGATGAGCATGCTATTCTGCTGCCGCGTTGCCCGTGAGTGTGAAGCAGGCCAAGCGGCGATCGTCACGCACATAGAGTCGTCCGCTGGAAAGAGCCGGAAGTGCACGAGTCAAACCGCTTCGCAATCGTACGCGCGACAGCTCACGATAGGCGTGCCGGTCGGCGGCCAGCACGATGCAGTCGCCCTTGGTCGTGATCGACACCACCGCGTCATCGACCAGAATCAATGCGGCGGCACCAAAGTCGGGCTTTGTCCAGAATACCTTTCCTGTAAGCGGGTCGATCGCTCGCAGCTGTGGTGTGCCCACGTCCTCGCGGCCATCCAGTCCATACAACACACCATCGTGAACAACGCCGGTCGCGTACTGGCTTGACATCAAATCGTCACGCTCATAAACGACTTTGGCCGCCCCATCGTCAATGTCCACCAACCGCGCACCGACTCCGTAGGAAGCCGTCAAGAAGACTTGATGGGGTGAAACCAACAGTGGCATCGCACCATTGACGGTCGGCCCGGACCTCCCGAAGGGAACCTGAAAGCCAATCTTCCCGGATTGCGGGTCGATCCCGACGAAATGCAGCCGGGTTACCATCAAGACCCAGCGTCGCCCAGCGATCGCCGTCGCGATCGGTGACGAATAACTGGCTTCGTCTTCCCAGGTGGTCCATACCGTCTTGCCCGTCTTCGCATCCAACGCGATCACACTTGCCTGATCTCGCCCACCCACGTTCACAATCAACTTGTCCTGTTCGAGAATCGGAGAACTGGCGGCACCGAAATATCCCTCACGGGCACCGAAGTCTTTCGCGGTGTCACGTGTCCACCGAGGTCGACCGTCGGTGAGTCCCACGCAGACAATCGTGCCGCCGGCACCATGCAAATAGACAGAGTCGTCACGAATAAGTGGCACGCAGCGTGGTCCCGCGTCGGGATCGTAGCCGCCGTCAAAGCGAGTGGGCCAGTCATGTCGCCACATTGGTTTGCCAGTAGACGCGCCGAGACATTCGACGATCTCATCATTGCCCCGTCGATGGAACAGGATCACGCGATCACTCGCCACTGCAACACCGGCGTAGCCTTGCCCGACCGGATACTCCCAGACGGGTTTCGGATCGTCGTCACTCCATCGGGGAACGGAGTTATCCGCGGCCGCGACACCGTCACGATTCGGTCCCAGAATTTGCGGCCAATCGGCTCGTGCGGGCGCGGGTACGATGGCACACCCCATCGCCACGGCCAGCAATGCGGGAGACAGTTGTCGTGCAATTGGGTTTCCCCGTCCATCGGAAACGCGTGCCGGGAACAGGTGTTGTCGAATATCTTTGTTGGCGTTCATCAAATATCTTTGTTGGCGTTCATCGCATCGTTTTCCAGGCAAAATAGCGGGCAGCTAAAACTACCGCGCTTAAAGCTTCAGCTCACCGACTAACCGATCTCCGTGACTCAACTGGCTCCCGCAAGCGTCGGAGCCGCGTACCAATTGACCGTGGACTCAACCGCCGCCGACCGTCTCCCTCCCCCAATATGACAGATCAGCAGCAAAAAAGCAGGAACGGGTGGTCCTGTTTTCTACGGCATTGGACGTTTCCACTGACGAGTTGTTGGGAGCCAAGCCAATCAAGAGCGGAAAGCTTCCGCAGATGGATGCCGAGACGAAGCGCCTTTGGACGAAGTTTCAGCAGCTTCGGACACTTCCTGATAAAGATCAACGCGCCGTCATTCGCATGGTCAATTCGCTGAGCAAGAACGGGGCGTAAACAGCTTCGACCCTCTCCAGTAAAGGCAGCCGCTGCCTTGCAACCGGGGCCGTGCTCCACCGCTCCCGGCTTCGCTCGTTCCTCGCTACGCGGTCGCTACCGCCCACTAGAATAAGGAATTCGGCGTCCTTGCCTCATGCTGTGTTGTTCTCGCCGTCCATGGCTCGGCGTCGCCCCCGCGTCGGGCTCGTCGTTCGGCGATTCAGGCCGCGATTTCTTCTTTTAGCTGCTCTCGTTGCGGTGAATCGTTCGTGTTGGTCGCCCTCCACGCTCCGGCCAACGCGGCAATCGTTCGGGTTGGTAGCGTTATCGGCGATTCAAGCGGCTAAAGAATGGAAGCCCGTTTGGCGGTTCCGCCGCTTCCTTGGCCTGCGCTGGCGGGGGCTCGGCAGGCCGCTGGGTTCGCTGCGCGAATCCTCGGCTACGGGCATCGCTCATCGTTCGGCAATTCAACCTCGATCGCTTCGATTGGATTCGTTCGTGGTGCAAGCCGTGTTGCCGTTGGTCGCTTCCATGCCCTCCGCCTTCGGACGCCATCCGGGCGCCGCGGCCGTCATTCCGGCGGTCGTCCATGCCCGCCGTGCCTTCGGCCTCCA
>JAGQPD010000250.1 GCA_020426865.1 Planctomycetales bacterium | reverse complement strand
GCCCGATTCTCCGTTCTACCCGCAGCTTGATTTCCGCAGCCCGGTTCTGCATCTCCAGGCCGGCCTTCGTCACCTTTAGATATTTTCGCACTGCCTCCGACCGGTTTCGATACTCGCGAAGAGTCCCCAGATCGTCCAGTCCGTCCACAATCGCACGAATCGTATTAAGAATCTCCAGCTCGGTCCCGGCTGCCGCCGATTGATCCGTTTTGCTTCGTTCAGTTTCTTGTCCCATCGGTGAGTCCCTCAAATGTCTAAAGACGTTGCCACCTGCGACCGTTTGAAAAAACCGATCCCTGCGACAGCCGCAAGACACCTCCTCACAACGTAAACTTGGCAAACGAAACGAAACCGGACACGAATTCCATAAATGTTGTGAAGAAATCCAAAATCACTTGACTCTACAACGGCAAACAGCCTTGACGCGATTCCGACTGTGGCCGTTTGAGCACCTTGGCCAGTAGCACGAAAACTCCCTGGCGGTAGCACAAAAGCCCCTCATCGGAACGTCAAAAGACAAGGGATTCCGTACCAGTGCGACTGGCTCGTCTGTGAACCACCTCTGACAGCGCTTTCCATTCTTGTCAGCCTGACTTGCCTTTCTCATTGTGGACGCGACGCCCAATCGAACGCCGAACGGCAAGAAGATGGCGTCTCAGTGCTGTCGCTGCCGGTCCGCTTGTATCAGCGTATCTGGACTCGCACGCTTCCGATCGTGCATTCCGAACGGAGCGAGGTTACAAGAATCGACGACTTCGAACGCCGGTATTCAGGAATAATGTACGACCAGAGCCCTTGCGGATACCGATTTCGGTCTCGCTTCGACACTCAGAATTTGAATTTGTGCTCAATGATGAACCGGCCGTTACTCGGCTGCAGGGGCCGAGCTGCTGGCATTTTGGACTTGCCCTCGATTCCGTCGCTCTCCGTGCCAAAGATCTTGCCAAAAAGACTTCTTGGAATAGCAAGTGGTTCTTTGAGAAGGACCCACGATACAGTTTCGGAATACGGAGGCGTCGTTAGCGACCCTTGATAGCGGTACGCGGTGTCGACGCCTGCCGGAATCAAATCGTTGGGATTCGTTGGAATATCTGAGAATTGATCATGGAGCAGCGCATCAAAGAACGCGTTTTTCGCCCGATTGCCGTCGCTGTTCTCAATGACAGACAGAAAAATGCCCAGCACAAAATAGCTGCAATCTCGCAAGTCCTGATGTACCAGGTGTAGCTCACCGTCGAACTGCTTTCCGCCAAGAAAATGCTCGCTTGGGTGGTGAAAATGAAACTGGCGAAGTACGTACTCTTTCATCGCCAGCGTCGCCGTACTTCCGTTCGGCTGCGGAAAAACGACTTGCGCGCCGTGTTCGCCACGAAGCAAAAAACCAGATGTTCCACACCACTTGAGCCGCAGCGGTAACTGCGAAGTTGCGCGAATGGTATCCTGAATATTGATGGGCGATTGAATGTCCATTAGTCGCTCCTCGTTTACATCGGCTCGAAAACGCTTTTTTCAGCGGGACATTTCCCCATGCAATCGGGAAAATGTGTTCGTGCCACATCGCCAAATGTACCATTTCGTGGCAGTCGATCAACGGCCGGCAAGCATGGTGCGACGATGCAGGTCATGATCGACTCGCGTCATACCGCTGCGCTGCCCTTCCAAGTGAAATACCTGGAAGACGCAAGAGCTACCCCGTGTAGAAGGGTCATCTCTGGCCCGCACAGGCATCAGCCAAAACAATCTACTGTTTTGAGTTGCCTTTTGACGACAGGTTTGTAGCTTCCATCCACAATCGCAGGACAAATAGCCAAGGTCGGAAGACCGTCCATCTTGGCTGTGTCCCCCAATGGATAGTAGAGGCAGTTTCGACGAACAAAACACCGTTATGGCAAACAATTAATGCGGAAAACGAAAGTCTGTTGCTTTTTCGTTCTAGGTGGCCTACTATCGGCGATGCTGGGATGAAATTTGGCGGCATGCCGTGGGCCTGCTTTTGCAGACCCTATTTTCCCGGCAGCTACCGGGGCATTTCAGGCTATAGCGCCAAACCCTGATGATATCACCGAACCTGGCCTCCGTTCGAATTCGTGTTCGAGGCGTATGCTGCGTCGGAAAGGGCATGATTCCGTTCGACAGTTCGCGTGGTCTAGCGGTTTGACGGATGGTGTCAGGATACCCATGAATATCGAATTGAGTGTGTCGGCACATCAGCGGGCGGCATTGGCGCGGTCAGCGTTGTATGCTCGCATTTGTATGCTTCGGAGCTTTCGCCTGACAAGGGTACACTCCGTCTTCGCTTCAGCGGCCACCTAACGTCCGTCTCGTACGTACGACGGTAAAGTGGATATCTTCGGCTAGCCAGCAGTCTCGTCCTGTTGCTGACCGAAGTTGCCCCTCGCACGCGCAAGCTTTTGATTTCTGAAGAAACGGATCGGATGATTACGGAAATAGTCGCGCTACGGCAGATGGGCTCGCCGACCGCGGCAATTGACATTCCGTAAATCTCGTGGCAAGTTGAGAGCATGAACGTGGAACTACATTTCAGTGATGCTGAATAAACGATGCTGCTGCGGCTGGCGCAAGCGGCTGGCAAGAATCTTCAGGACTACTTCAGGAGATGATTCGCCTGGAGATGCAAGTCCATGCGGATGATGCCACGCATCAGGCCGACTTCCGACAATGGCAGCACCGATTGAATGCGTGCATCGCCCGACATCCCAAGGTCGGCCATGTGGATACCAGTCGTGCGTCCATTTACGACGCTCGTCGCTGACAGTTCACTTCGACACCAATATTTTGCTTCGGCTCAGCGATCGGGCAGATTCGAAACACGTCGTCACACCGCACGCAGTTGAACAACATAAGCAGGATGGCCGCAATCCTGGAATCGTGCCACAAGTGCTCAATGAGTATTGGGTAGTGGTGACCCGGACCAGGGCGGACAACGGCTTGGGGTTGTGTGTTAAGGCAGCAACGGCCTCGCTTACCGACTGGATGTCGTCGTGTCGACGGCTTCCTGAAGGCATCGGAACCCGACGTCATTCTGCTCCATGGTGGCAATCCGTTCGATCCGATGTCGCGCAGGTCGGCCGTGCGGGCGCGCCGTTCCGAGAGCTGTTTGTCATTGCCAATGGAGCGGAACAAATGCGTCTTGTCTCGCTTGTGCAATGCCCCAAAATGATAGAACAAAGGAAAGCTATCTGGGGGCATCACTAGAAAATGAGATTCATAAAATATCTTCTTGCCACCACGCAACGTTTGTGGCATTCTGAAATGATCCAAGGAAGGAATTAGATGATGGCACAAATCAAAGTCCGCGACCTCGACGATTGGGTCGTCCACGTACTGCGTGACAACGCGATCTCCGCCGGTCATTCGCTGGAGCAGCATCTGCGGGATATCTTGAAAGCAACGGCACTCGCAGACCAGAAGCGATTCGCCGAGGAGCAACGACGGCATCTGGCAGAGTTTAAGGACCAACACGGCGAACTGACCGACTCTTCCGTTGGCATTCGCGAAGACCGTGAGTCAAACGGATGATCGTTGTCGATGCCAGCGTGGCAGTGAAATGGTTTCTCAATGAACCATTCTCCGACGACGCCATTGCTCTGTTATCCATGGACGAAAAGCTCCTCGGGCCACAACTGGCCGCCTATGAGGTTGCCGGTGCCTTTGTTAGAGCCAGGCGACGCGGCGATATCACTGACGCGGAGCTCACGGGGTTCACCGATCGCTGGATTGCGACCATCACTGCGAACGTCCTGTTCCTCAATTATGCGCCTGATGATCTGCATCGAGCGTCTGCTTTGGCAGCAGCGCTCGCTCATCCCCTCGCCGATTGCGTCTATCTTGCGATGGCCGAAAGGCTCAACACGCCGTTGATTACGGCAGACAAGGTATTCTTCGAAAAGGTCGCGTCTGGATTTCCATTCGTGAGTTTTTTGGCAGATGTCTCGTCAGGTGTTGCAGGAGCTGGATAATGAAGTTGATTCCGCGGTAAGAAAATGAGGGTTTGCTTTTCTCGCTTGGATCATCGGATTGGTTAATGCCGAGAAAGGAAAAAGCGTGCAGGTGTTTCGTGCGACGTTGGAAGCCCGTGATCCCAGCAAAGGGTGTTTCCGCGCGTACCAGCTGGAAGCGTACCAGGACTTGTTTGGCACCTGGGTGGTGGATATCAGCTACGGACGTATTGGCACGCTTGGGCGTCATGTACGATTCTCTGTCATGGACGAAGAAGGAGCCCGCCAATGCGTCACGGAACGTTTGAAGCGGCGGGCATCCGCGAGACGGCGAATCGGCGTCCCTTACCGGATCTGCGAACTCGTGGACCCTCAAAACTGGATCAATTTGTCGATTGCTACGCCGCCATCTCCTGCTGATCGACAGCGTGTGGTGGCATAACGCGTCGCCCGATGCCGGAAGACGCAATTCGCCTAACACCTCGTAGTTCGCCGTAGATCTACCACCTCCCGCCTATGGGGGGATGGCTTCCGATGCTTCGCCGGCCGCGACCAATCCCCATGAACGCCGTATTGAAACAACCGGCCGGCAGGGTACCATGAATTCGAACTAAAACGGTTCGCAGGTACGTCACAATGTGAAGTGGCACGCGATGTCGTCGAAACGTATACCTTCTGAAGACATAGTACATCTGGCCGGGAGCATTTCGTCGCCCGAGGAACGGCGACGTTATCTGATACGCGTTTGCAAGGGTGACGAAGATCTTGTCGCGCACTTCGAATCTCTCGTCGCCTACGCAAATGACGTCGACGATGTATTGAGAACTCCCGTAACTTCACTACTGCGACGGATTAATGCACCCCTTGATAGCGATCCCGACTTATTCAACGAACTCAATAACACCATTCTCGACGGGTATCAGATCGTCGAACAACTAGGTGAAGGGGGGTTCGCCGTAGTGATGAAGGCAGAGCCGACTTCATCAGTCGGTCCTGCAGTAGCGATTAAGGTTGTCCGGCCAGGAATGGATAGCTTGGAAGTGCTCAACCGCTTCCGCAGTGAGCGGGCCATATTGGCCGGCTTGGACCACCCCAACATCGTGACTGTCAACAACTTTGGAATGTCGCCACACGGTCGCCCTTACTTCATCATGGAACTCGTGCGAGGCCTTCCTATTACGACGTACTGCGATACACAACGCTTGAGCATTCGCGACCGGCTCACGCTCTTTATTGATGTGTGCGACGCAGTTCATTACGCCCATAAACAGGGCGTCATTCATCGTGACCTTAAGCCAGCAAATATCCTCGTTGCCGAGGCCCCTGGGGGGCTCATTCCTAAGATCATCGATTTCGGTGTGGCGAAGGCACTGATTGGGGATAACACCGAGTCGCGGGAATTGTCACGTCATTCCCAGCTCATCGGAACGCCACGCTACATGAGCCCTGAACAATCCCGAAGCGGTCGCGTCTCCGATCCGCGAACGGATATTTATGCCCTGGCAGCGGTGCTCTATGAACTCATCCTTGGCGTGCCGCACTTAGGCGAACCAGACGCCAAGGACATAACGCCGTTCGACTGGTTGGAATTGTTGCGAAACACGGAAACGCGCTGGCCGAGTGCCCAGCTTAGGCGAATTCCACGAGACCAAAGGCAATTGCTTTGCGACCAACGGCGATGTGACACTTCCAACTTCGTCAAATCGATCGGCTCTGATTTGGAGTCGGTTCTGTTCAGGGCACTCCAGAGCGATCCGCTGGACCGCTACGATAGCATCGCCGAGTTTCGGCAGAACCTACAGCATTGCCTGGAAGGTAAAGCCGTCTCAGGCCTTTCACCGACGTTCTTTCGTGCCGTCAGAGCGCTGGCCAGGGAACACTATCGTGAAACTGCGATTGCCTGTATTGGGTTAATTCTAGTGATCGCTACATCCATCATTGCGGTTGGCTTTGCCATCGAAGCCCGTCTAGCACGTAAGGTTGCCGATGCGAACGAAAAGAAGGCCGTTGTGGCACTTGAAGCGGAGCGACAAGCACGGCATAGCGAAATGCACGAGAAACAACAGCGGCTCGAAGCGGTACAAAACGAGCTTAACGCCGTACGCGCGGTAAAGGAAGCCATTGAGGTCAACAATCTCCTTGGAAACAACCTATTCGACGCCTTCGCCCGGGGGCCTCAGCCATTAGACGAACTGACGTTAGTGACGGCTCTGCGAAATGCCGCCAACAGCGAGTTGGCTGGAAGCAATAGTCCACCGTATGTCCAGGCGGCTTTTCACGAGGCGCTCGGCCGAGCGTTTCGGTCCTTCCATATTTACCAAGATGCCGAAACCGAGCTGAGCAAAGCACTTGCATTGCGGCGGGCCCATCAGGGGACTGACCATCCACTGACGCTCGAAACCGAGATCATTCTGGCAACGCTCTATCTCAACATGTCGGACCCGGCAGCGGCCAAACCGCTGCTCGAACATGTCAGGCAATTTGGGCCCAGTGTTTTTGGCGAGACTCACAGCTCGACGCTTGGAGCAGAACGGCTGTGGGTGAGTGTGCTTGATGGCACCGGTGAATTCCAAGAGGCAATTGATATTGCCGAGCCGTTGCTAACAACCATGCGTCAGGCGTGTGGTGCCGGAGATGCATCGACGCTTGCCATGGAACGTCAAATTGCCGCTATTTACCAACACCTTGGCCGCCCCGAGGATGCTCAGCGGATGCTGAGCGATTCACTTCGACGACATCAGACTGCGCTTGGCATATCGGATGTTAACACACTTGCGTGCCAAAGTATGCTGGCCGATACGTTCCAGGTCTTGAGAGACTACGATAACGCCGCTCGCTTGTACCAAGAAACGCTTCCGTTGCAGCAGGAGCATTTGGGGGCAGATCATCACCAGGTACTCGTGACTGAATGTAACCTGGCATCAGTTCACATGCACCTGGGTAACTTCGACGAAGCAGAAACAATCTTCAAAACAACGCTTGCCAAACAGGAGCGTGTCCTGGGTCCCACGAATCCCCTGACTCTTAAGACCCAATCCAATCTGGCGCAGCTCTTCGAACGGGTAGGAAACTACGACGTTGCCGAGAAAATGTATCAGGAAGTCTTAATCGCCATGCGGTCGGCACTCGGGCCGGATCATAGTCACACCCAGGTAACACTCCGCAAGCTGGCAACGCTTGAGCATATCTGCGGCAAGCTGGATGAGTCAGAGAAGTTGTTTCGCCAGGCACTCGCCGATTCCCAACGCCTGGAAGGCCCCGAGCATCGGCATACGCTTGAATTGGAATCGTTACTTGCCGTCGTGCTGCGTGACAAAAAGAGATTCGACGAAGCCGAAACGCTCTTTCGCCACTCACTCGCATTGGAGCGTCAGCGCCTTGGCGACCAACACGTAGACACACTTTTGACATTACACGAACTTGCATGCTTGTGCACCGAGAATGGTGATTCACTGGAAGCCACCGAGTTGTTACGCGAATCCCTCGCTGGCCGGCAAGCGGTTCTCGGACCTTGTCACCCGGATACAGTCAAAACGGAAAGGCTGCTGGCAATGGTGCAGGACGAGGTGTCCCATGATCTGACCGCTGTTGACAAATGATCTGAAAACGACCACGCAATGAACGCTCCCCTTGATCCTCACACCACGGTGGACTTAGATACTGCCTTCGCTCGCCTTTATTCGAATTTGAAACGGCTATCGCGTGCCTTGCTTAGACGCTATCCAGCCCATCCGTCTCTATGCGCCTTGGATCTCCTGCATTTGACCTACGTGTACTTGAGCCGTTCGAAACACTCATTCAATTGGGCTAACAACCGCCAATTCTTCGCCGACGCTGCATCACGTATGAGAAACATTGTGATTGATCACCTTCGTGGAAAGTGCACACTCAAACGGGGTGGAGGTCTTACGCGACTTCCGCATGACGCTATATATGACGTTGAAGCACGCCGCTGTCTCGCCGATCTTGGAATGCTGCAGCGTCCGTTCGACGACTTGAAGGAGAATTACCCGGAATGGGCGGAAGTCGTCGAACTAAAGTATTTAGTCGGACTAACGATACCAGAGATTGCCTCGATCCTCAGTATTCCTCAAAACGTCATTGAACGTCGGTGGACTGCGGCGCGCGCTTATCTTAAGTGGCGCCGTGATATCGAAGTTCGCAACGACACCTAGCTCGCTCGGGCGCTAAGAGAATAAATCTGAAAAGATTTCCGCCCTGCCGACTGCGTAAATCTCGTAGGTACTCCATGTCGGGGTTCCGTCGGTCCGTAGAATCCGTGTTTTTTGGATTCCGCTGAACCGGTCCCCTCGATCCGAGAACTGTGTTGAGATTGCGCTCTCTGACATGACATTGTGCCCCTTGATTCGCGAGATTCATATGAGAACCCATTTTCGTCTGGCAGTTGGCATTTTTATCCAGACTATTGGCCTACTGGCCGCATCCTGTCTCATTGCCGCCGAAAACCGTTGGCAGGCGACGACAGGGTCCTTTCTAGATGCCAACAACTGGAGTGCCGGTATCCCCTCAAGCTCGGACACGGTGATCGTCAACAATGGAGGGGTAGCGGTCTTAGCTGAGGGCACGTCAATGGTTGACGCGATTCGGCTTGGTTACCTGGATGAAACCACTTTTCAAGGGGAATCTGGATCGATCGAGGTTGCCGGTGGCACATTGACCGCGAACAGCGTTTTTGTTGGCGACTTCTTTACGCCCGGAAGCCTAACCGTCAGTGATGGAGCACTGACCGTAGGAGACGGAGGGATGTCATTTGGCCGGGATGGAAGCGACGGAACGTTTTCCATTACTGGCGGTACCGCTACATCAACGGGAAAACTCACCTTTGGCCCCTCCATGGGAAGCCAAGGAGTGCTTACCATCAAAGGAGGGCAACTACATGCCGGAACGACGACGCTGGGCATTCTCGGCGAAGGGACTTGGAATCAATCGGGGGGGCTATTCGCGCAACTAAATGGAGATCTTGCGATTGGCGATGGCGGGTTAGCCGAGCAGGATGACCCTGGAGACAGGCTTGGCACGTTGAACTTATCCGGCGGGATCGTCATCGCCAGTGATGCGCTGGCGGTGGGCAACCGTCGTGGTTCGGGAATCGCGAATGTTTCCGGTGGAGTTATCGCTGTCACTGGATCATCCAATATCGACGACGGCAATATTTACGTTGGACGTGGCAAAGATTGGGAATTCCTACAAGGCACTGGCATGTTCGTTGCCCCGTCGGAACTAAACGTCGTTGGAAACGAAGCGGTAATCATTGCAAACAATTCACTCTTAATGAATCCTAACGGAGTTGCCGAATCGGCCACTCTCGGCGTCGGTATCACTGGCC
>JAGQPD010000249.1 GCA_020426865.1 Planctomycetales bacterium | reverse complement strand
CTCGAATGTGGCATTCGGTGCCGGGTCGCTCAGTACAAGCGGATGATCGTCAGCTGCCTTTAGCAGTAACTCCAGTGCCAGTTTTGTATCGGAACCATAGGCGATTCCAACCGGGATCACCAGTCGATTGGTTTGATCGGTCAAGGTCCAGTTCAGCAGTGTGCCCGTGATCAAGTCCTTGTTGGGAACGACGTATTCCTTGCGGTCCCAGTCGGTAATCGTTGTCGCACGCATGCGAATGCGAGTGACCACGCCGGTGGTATCACCGAGAGTCACAATATCGCCGACGCGCAACGGGCGTTCGAACAGCAGGATGATTCCTGAGACGAAGTTCCCGAAGATTTCCTGCAAACCAAACCCCAAGCCAATCCCCATTGCGGCCACCAGCCATTGGACCGTGTCCCAGGTGAACCCAACGACCTGACCAGCCAGGCTGATGCCAGCGATCGTGACGGCATACCCCGTAAGCATATTGATCGCGTAGCGCGAGCCGGCATCGAGGGGAAGGTGCTTAAGCACGGTAAGTTCGAGCAGGCCGGGGGCATTGCGAGCGACGATGTAGGTACCGACGAGCGCCAAGACTGCCAACAATGCCTGCGCTAACGTCACTTCCGTCGTTCCGGGCCAGACGCGAACTGTTTGGAGGATCGAGAACGCCGGAAGCACATCCGCCCAGATCCAACGCAAGCAAATGATCGTCAAAACAACCAAGGCGATCGAGATCAGTTTTTTCGTTTGATCGCTCACCGACGCCAGATCGACCGCGGCTTCGATCTCCTGTGACGCAATCCCGGCTGCCTCGTCGCTGGTTGCTTCGTCCTTGTTGGTCATCAGCCGTTGCCGCGCACGTTGGATCGCTAATCTCCGTCGCACCATCAGCACCCATCGATTGAGGATTGCACCGGAAAGGACCAAAAAGGATACCAGACAGACGGTTTGGAAAAGTCGGCGGCTGAGGGTCTGCGAGGTGTTATAGTAGCCAACCAACGCCAGGAGCATCAACAACACTGGACTTAGAAACGCGATCGGATACCATGCGTAACGCAGTCGGTAGAGCCAGCGTTTATGATCATAGCCAACAAAGTGCTGGAACAGTGGCGCGCCGGGTTTGAGCACTCGCCATAGAAACGCGGCCCCGGCGATCAGGGCGATGATCAACCCGATTCTACCGAGCGAGGCGTCCCACAACGACTGCGTTGTTTGCGATCGGAACATCACGAATACAAAAGTCGCGGGCAGGCCGATCGCCATCAGCCAACGCAAGTGTCGACGTACCAGATTGGTGGCTTCGATCGGCCACTCGAAGTGCACATCGGCCAAGCCGAGCGGCCGGCACACCTGACGCGAGAAGTCAGCGAGAAACAACACAATTCCTGTCGAAAAAAGTGCGTTGGCAAAGGCGTTGGCAAAGTCCGCAGCGACAAGGGATGCCGAAATGCGCCAACCGACGTACCACATCACTAGCGGAACAGGCAACGAAATTGTGATCGTAGCAAGGAGCACGCGAACCGTTGGTGAGAATTCCGAAAAAGCACGTCGCGATGCCATTTCACCAAGTTCGGAAATCCGCTTTCGTAATACGGGTTGCGCATACACGAGCATCGCCAAAGCGCCGGCCATGACCACGACATACATTGGTCGTCGCTGAACATCTTGCCAAATGGTGGTCCATACGGACGTCCAATTGCCTGGCTTTAGTAGCCACATGACGGCGTCTTTCGTCAGTTGAGCATCCCTGCCAGAAAGTGGATCCTCGCTGCGGATCCATAAGACGCGGCCGTCGATAAAATCGCGGTATGACTCGGTTACCTCGATCAATGTCTCTTCATGTTCATCTAAATCCAGCAGCGTTCGCGAATAGGATTTCTTATCCGCGATGAGGGCGTCGACGTAGTCTCGCTTTTTTGCCAACTGTGCTCGCGCTTGCTCCTTGACTTGCTCGCGCTGCGGCGGAGGAAACTCTGCCGCGATCTTTTCCGCCTGGATATCGATCGATGCCAGCTTGTTTCGTGTTTCGTTCAATTCATAAATGTCGAAGCGAACCTGTCCCATCAACGGCTGACGCTCGATCATGTTGGCGCGATGTTGGCGGACATTGGGCAACCTGCCCCGTTCCTCTCGCAGCAGTTGCCCGCTCGCCTGTGACAGCCCAACGGCTTCGACCTTACCACGTGTGCTTTCATATTCTGCCGTGATGCGGTTTTCTTCGTCCCTTACGTGCTGAAGTCGTGTGGTGGCTTCTTCGATTTTGGCGGCGAGCTCGGCCCGCTGCGCCGCTAAATCACGGTTTTCCCTCGCGAGCTCTTGAATCACCTCGGGGGCGTCCCGCAAGTCCTCGGCAGCCTCTGTCTGTTGTTGCGTCGACGACTCTTGTCGGCGCTGGTTGACGAGTTGTTGCCATTGTTCAAATTCTGCCTTGGCAACGTCATAGTCTCGTGCAGCAATGTCTGTGCGAGCCCGAATGAGCGCGTCTGAATTCTCCAAATAGACGCGTTCCGCCTTCAACGCCTTGATCGTGGCGTTGAGCTCCTGCAGCTTCGCGAGATTCTTCAACGTCTGTGCTGATTCGACACTGACCGCCGCGGCATCGCTGCTCTCGGCAGCTACCTCAGGCTGCAAATCGGCCACCTCGTCTTCGGCAGATTTGATCAATCCGGGTATCTTCGCAAGTCGGTCCGTGCGACGATTGGGTTCCGCTTGCAGGTTCTGATATGCTTGCTCAACCTGCTCCAACGTTTGCCTTGCCAGGGATAACTGCTGTTCCAGTTCGGCGAGTGGAACCGAAGCGGGGGGAACCTCTATCTTCGGAAGATCACTGCTCATCGCGTCTCGTTTGGCGACAGCCGCTTTGGTGTCGCTGTCAAGCGTGGCCATGTTCTTATCGAACTTGGTCGCGTTACCGGTGGCCGTGGCGCTCGAATCCAGCGACTGCATGGCCGCGCGGTAGGCATCCGCGATCTTCACACGATCGACTTCGGAAACGTCCACATTCTGGCTGAGCGCCTTCTGTTGCGCCTCGATCTGGCTCGATGTAATCTCCGTAGATGCTTCGTTGCCGGGAAGGTCTCCGGCCGAGACCTCCGCTACCTGAGGGACACCAGTCGTACTGTCGTTCGGCAACTGTGATCTCGACGATTGCGTCGAATTCGACGGTGCTTGCCCGTAACCGCTTGACGCGATTCCAATCAGCATTGCGATCAGCGAAATGCGAACCCGACCGGTCAACCGACATTCCTCCATAACCTTGATCATCTCCGTCCATTGCCTCGCAGTTTTTCAGATCGTCGCCGCACGCCAAACGCGGAAGTCTTGCGGTCACTTGCGATCCTCGAAGGGATTCTACGGGCGACGTTCGTGAATGCGGCGTCCCTGTAGCATAAAGGTCGACTCCCATCCGCACCACCCACCCCATGTGTGACCAGACCGCGATGAAGCTACGGTTTTTCACGCAATATCCCGCCGCGTTGCGCGATGATGGATTGACATGGGCGGGCTCATTACGCACACTCGTATTCCACACGCAGACACATGCGCCTCAGATCGGGCCCGCCTGTGAGTTATCCCACCTGTCCAAAACTCCAAATGAGCTTCCGTATGAATCTATTCTCTTTGGATCGTCGCGTGCTTTTGTTGACTTGTCTGTTCTGTGTCACAGTGAGCGCTGTGAACGGGCAAACGACCGTATTCGCCGAAGAGCCGGACCACGCTGTTGTGCCCGGCTACGAGCGATTTGCACGCGGCGCAAATGCAGCCATCCCCGACAACTCGCATTGGGTGACCGAACATGTTCTGCTTCAGGAATTGAATTGTGTCGCCTGCCATATCACGAGTGCGGCGAACCAGTCGCTCGCTGAACATAGCAAGCGGGCGCCCAACCTGGAACACGTCGGCCAGCGGGTCCATGTCGAATATCTGCGAACCTTCATTGCCAATCCGCAGCATGTCAAACCGGGCACGACGATGCCGCAGCTCTTTCACGGGGCAGCGGTTGACGAAGCGGTGACAAGACAGTCCATCGAATCGATTGTGCATTTTCTGGCCTCCACGGGCCAGCTGGACCAGCGGCCCCCGAAGCGACAGGCCGTTGGGCGAGGAAAGGAATTGTTCCATAGTGTCGGATGTGTGGCATGCCATGGACCTCAAACGGACGACTCGGTAGTGGCTCGCGACACCTCCGTGGGCGAGGCCACCGGTGTCTGGGTCCCCCTGGGAAAACTCTCCGAAAAATACTCCATCCCCTCGCTGACCGGCTTTCTGAAAAACCCACATGACGCGCGCCCAGCCGGTCGTATGCCGACACTGGGGCTGAACGATCAAGAATCGTCAAGCATCGCTGCATACCTGCTGCGAGACCTTGATTTTCCCGCCAACATCAGCTACCGGACCTACCGCGGCTCGTGGGATCGCCTGCCGGATTTTTCTCAACTCACGCCCGACGATGAGGGGACGACAACCGAATTCGATGTGACCGACGGTTCGGAGAAGAACCAATTCGGCATGCAATTCGAAACTCAAATCCAACTTGCAAGTGATGGCGACTACGAGTTCTTTCTCGCGTCCGACGACGGCTCCCGACTGACCATCGATGGAAAAGTCATTGTCGACAACGATGGCGTGCACCCGACCCGTGAGGTCACACAGCAGGTGCGATTGGTTCAGGGACGGCACGACGTGGTAGTGGAATATTTCGAACAAGGTGGCGAGGAGATTCTGCGTGTCGAAATCGCTGGCCCGAATCTGAATCGTACCTCGTTGGATTCGCTCGTGATCAGCGACAGTGGCCAGCACGATGCGGCCCCCGAACGGTTTGTCGTCGATCCTGAACGAGCGTCGGTGGGGCGCGAGTTGTTTGTTCGCGTCGGTTGCGATGCTTGTCATCAAATGCCCGGGTTGCCGCAGGCCAAAACGGCAAGGACACCCCTGAAAAAACTGCGGTCCGACCAAGGATGTTTGGCGAGCACCGTCCCCGAGAACGCTCCGCGTTTTGCTTTGGATAATCCACAGCGTGCCGCTTTGGCTCGGGCAATGGCGCGAGCTGCCAGTGCGGATGAGGCCCGATCCGAGGACTTTCTGCAGACGCAGATGATCGCTGCGAATTGTTATGCGTGCCATCAACGTGGAGACGTGGGCGGAATCCCACATGCCATCAATAACTACGTCACCTCGACGCAACCAGAAATGGGTGAAGAAGGCCGTCTCCCTCCGCCGTTAAACGCCATCGGCGACAAGCTGCGAGCTGATTGGATGCGGCAGCTGATTGAGCGTGGCGGTCACGATCGTCCGAATCTACGCATCAGGATGCCCGGTTTCGGTTCGTTGATAGCTAAGGAGGTGTCGCGGGAGTTCGCGAGCCTCGATGCGGTCCAGGGGGATGATGGCGACGAATTGCCAAGTGAATTCACGCGGGGGCGGCAAAAAGCTGCTGGGCGGCAGATGGCTGGTGAAAGCGGCTATTCTTGTGTGAAGTGTCATGTTTTTGGCGATACGCAAGCAAGTGGCATTCAGGCGATCAGCCTGACAACGATGCACGAACGCCTGCGTCCATCCTGGTTCCGGCGTTACATGTTGGATCCGCAAGAATACCGGCCCGGTACCCGCATGCCCAGTTCCTGGCCACGAGGCCAGGTGATGCTTCCCAAGATCCTGGACGGCCAGGCGAGTTCGCAAATCCAAGCGATTTGGCTGTACCTGACCGACGGACCGCGTGCACAAATGCCGCAAGGCCTTGGCAAGAATGTCATCGAATTGGTCGCCACCGACGAAGCGATCATCTATCGCAACTTTATCGAAGGCGGCGGCCCGCGAGCAATCGGTGTTGGCTATCCGGAACGCGTCAATCAGGCGTTTGACGCAAATGACGTGCGAGTGGCACTGTTGTGGCATGGGGCCTTTATGGACGCGTCTCGTCATTGGACCGGACGCGGCCAGGGGTATTCACCACCGTTGGGTGACAATGTGCTGCGATTGCCAAACGGTCCCAGCCTCGCCGTGCTTGAGTCGCCTGATTCACCCTGGCCGACCGGCGTGCGGCAGGATGATTACTTCCAATTCCTGGGCTACCGGTTGAACGAAAAACGTCAGCCTACGTTCCGCTATCGAATCGGTGACGCGGTCGTGGAGGACTTTTGTGAACCGATTGGCGACAAGCCGTACGGACCGCTCAAACGCACGATCGGTGTAACGGCACCTGATTCCAGCCAAATGTATTGGTGGCGTCTCGCCGCTGACAAAACCATTGACAAAACAGGTAATGCGAAATATGTCACAAGCAGCGGTTGCACGCTGCAACTGGAAACCGGTGGCGACGTCCAACCTGTGATTCGCAAACAAGGTGATCAGCAGGAACTGCTACTTCCAATGGCAGTCGATGCCAAAGGACTTCGTGCCAGCGTGCAATACCATTGGTAGCTTGTAACAGGGCCAGTTCGAACCACATGAACTTTTTCTACTCTCATCCGCGAACGACTGTCGTTCCTCTCAAAGGACCGCGAAGACTATGAACCGAATGTTTGTGGCTATCTGTGTAATGACGATCTTGGCCAAGGCGGCTTCCGCACAAGTGCCAGTGCCCGCGGAACGCGATTACTACACGATTACGCCGCTCCCGATTCCCGAGGGCGTCGTCTTGGAATCGGGGACTGTCACGGAGGCACCCGATGGGAGACTGACGATTTCGTCGCGGCGTGGTGATGTCTATCTGGTGAGCAATCCACTGCAACAGCCGGATCAGATGACATTCAAGAAATTTGCCAGCGGACTGCATGAGGTTTTGGGAGTCACTTGGCGTGATGGAGCATTGTACGTCACGCAACGCTGTGATGTATCGCGATTGCGTGATACGGACGGCGATGATCGAGCGGACGAATTCGACGTTGTCTGCGACGACTGGGAGATTAATGGCGACTACCACGAATATGCTTTCGGATCGGAATTCGATCGGGAAGGAAATATCTGGGTCGTACTCTGCTTGACTGGATCATTTACGAGTGAGGTCCCCTACCGCGGTTGGTGCTTACGTGTCACGCCCGATGGAAAAATGATTCCAACCTGCAGCGGCATTCGCAGTCCCGGCGGAATAGGAATGAACTGCGAAGGTGACATGTTCTATACTGACAACCAAGGACCGTGGAATGGCACCTGCGGCTTGAAGCATCTTCGGCCCGGTTCCTTTCAGGGCAATCCCAGCGGGAATCGCTGGTATGAATTATCGGAGAACCTGGGGCCACGCCCACCTGATCCCAATAGCGGCAGTCGGATGATGGTCGAGGCCAAACGCGTACCGCAATTGGAACCTCCCGCCGTCTACTTTCCGTACAAGAAGATGGGACAGTCGGCCAGCGGGATCGCCTACGATTCAACGGCCGGGCGCTTTGGACCATTTGCGAATCAGCTATTTGTCGGCGATCAAACCAACAGCACCGTGATGCGAGTTTTTCTCGAGAAGGTACAGGGGCATTATCAAGGTGCCTGCTTTCCATTTCTCAGTGGATTCGGATCGGGTTCGCTGGCACTAAAGTTTTTTGACGAAGGGGCACTCTTCGTCGGAGGAACCAATCGCGGTTGGGGTTCTGTCGGGCCAAAGCCGTTTGCACTAGAACGCGTCAATTGGACCGGCAAGATTCCCTTTGAGATTCACGAAATGCGCGCCAAACCAAGTGGCTTCGAGCTGACATTCACCCAGCCGATTGACCTGGCGACTGCTGCCGATGTGTCATCGTATTCGCTGGAAACGTACACCTACATCTATCAGTCGGATTACGGTAGCCCGGAAGTGGATCGGACGATCCCCGAAGTTATTGCCGCGTCCGTTGGGACGGATGGGCGAAGCGTGATGCTGACAATTGACAAGTTGCAGGAAGGGCACGTCCACGAGCTGCAGGCGAGGGGTATTCGTTCGCGAGACGATAAGCAACCGCTGTTGCATCAAGAGGCGTACTATACGCTGAATTACCTGGTAGAATAGACGGTGGCGAGTAACGGCGTTTTCACGAAATTTCGCGGGTGGTTACCGAGTGGACCGAATCGACGCATGACGACCGAATTCACCTACCAGCCTCCTGTCTTGGAACCCGGCGACCATCTGGACCAACCGACGTTTCACGCTCGGTACGAGCTGATGCCCGAAACGATCAAGGCGGAATTGATCAACGGAGTTGTCTTCGAAGCGGTGTTACCTGATGTTGAAGGCCGATATTGTTCGGTTGTCTTTCCCGGACTATGGTTGGACGGGCCGGCATTGCTGGCACTGGATGGTAAGAAGTTGATTGCCACATTGCAACTTGGAATCGAGACTCGCGAACATGCTCAATTCGTATCACAACTGGCCGACGAATGTTCCCGTCGCCCGAACGTTGAAGGCTGACTGAATTGCTGTTGTTCATAATCGAATCCAGCCGGTTTTCCTGAGCCAAGCCTCGCAGGCCGCCGTCCAATCGGTAACGGGAAGATCGCCGCGGTGACGTAAGCCATACCCGTGTCCTCCCCCATCATAAATGTGATGTTCATTTTCCTATCGATCAATTGGCGGAAGATGGTTAGGTTGCTCACGTACTGCGAGGAACGCGATGGACCCAACCGATTTCAAATTCAACGGCCGTCACCGACGCAGCTGGATATTGCAGTTTGTCGTTGGCGGCGTCCCATCCATGATGTTTCTCGCCAGCTTTCGTCGCCGCGGCGACGTTAATTATAGCGGTAATATCGATTGAGACGATTCCCAGCGAATTCAAGCGGTATTCGATCGTTTGCATCGTCACAGGGGGCGCGGCATTTGTGGCGATGGTCCGCGGGACTGCCGAACCGTCCATCTGGTCTGCTGCAGAATTTTGCCGGGTGTTTGCCAGGGGAATTCTGCATCGGCGATTGTCCATCCCATCCAGAAATGGCGGTCGTCGACTATGATGGTATGGGGCCGATGTCCCCCATCACTTGTGCTCGTTTGGATTCGACGATGACGTCTTCCTTCAATTCCATCGCGGTGTTTCGAAACACAGCCGAACTGCTTGGCGCGATGCTGGTCGCGTTCGCGATTTTCGCTGGCTGTCACCGCGATCCGTCATTGCAGGTTGTGCCGGGCGATGTCGCTGTGGCGACACAGTCGGCGACACCGGACCCACAAGTTTCAGGGAATCCGAACGACGGCGAGCAATCGACCGAGGTCCCGGCAGCCGACACGGAACTGGCAAGGAATGTTTCGGCGATGGCGACCGATGCTACGCCGACTCGTATTGGTGGAACATCGTTACCGAGTACGGCGCCTCCGGCGGAGCAGTGGGCCACCGAAGTGTTTCACGACCTGGCGAAGGCGCAACTGCACAATATTGACGAGGTCTTACCGAAGACTGGGGTGGCAAGGGGGCAACAGCTCGCGAAACTCGTGGCGGATGGTTTCGCGTGCACCGACCTTCGACCTTCGGCCATCGGGTCGGTTTGGGAATCGAGCGGTTGGCTGGTACGGCGACAGGTGGGTGAGCAGATTCCGGCGGAGCACGTCGGCATCGACGGACTGGATAAGGCCCTGCGAGATTGGCTGGGGGAACCAGAGGGACTGGGGCAGTTGCGAGTCGAGTTCAAAATCATCGATGTGCGTGTAGCGGGCCAGCAAGCCACGACGCGCGCATTGGTGCATGTTCGTAAGCAGGATGGGGAGCAATGGTGTCAGTACAATGCGGTTTGGGATTGTCAATGGGCGGCGGATGGCACGAGGAGAGCGAACCAGCCGCCGAAACTGGTGCGGATTACCAGTGAAGCAGCGCACTACGAGGAAATCATCAAGCAGACCCCAGGTCAATTCCTGTTTGCTGAATGCACGCCGTTTGTGATGGGAGACAGTGCCCCCTACAGACAGCAGGGGCTCGTTGGTGTTAGTGAATGGGCGGCATGCCTGGAAACGCAGATTGGTGTTGGTTTGGCGTCGTCGCATGGTTTGGCGATTGGTGACGTCGATGGTGACGGATTGGAGGACGTCTATTGCTGCGATTTAGGGGGCGTTCCTAACCGATTGTACCGGCAATTGCCGGATGGAAAGACGCAGGATATTTCCCCTGAAGCCGGCGTTGATTTCTGCGATTTCACTCGCAGTGCACTTTTCGCCGACCTTGACAACGACGGTGATCAAGACCTGGCGTTGCTTATGAATGCGGATCTGGTTGTCTGCGAAAACGACGGAGCAGCCCATTTTGACGTGGTTTTGCAGGTACCGATTCGCGGAAGCGCCTTTTGTATCAGTAGTGTCGATTACGACTCGGACGGCAAGCTGGATCTGTTTGTTGCCGTACGCGAAGGTGATGCGCAGGAACACCGGAAAGTAAAATCGCCGTTGGGGTTGCCCATTCCATACCACGATGCGAACAATGGCGGTCGCAACAAGATGTTTCGCAACGAAGGCGGG
>JAGQPD010000248.1 GCA_020426865.1 Planctomycetales bacterium | reverse complement strand
AAGATGGCGACGTTAAGCGGCAATTGTCGGAGGAGTTGCAGAGCTATCGCGACGGAAAGCCATGGCGCGAGATGCAACAGGCCGCTGAAGCTCCTCAGCCCAATGACGACGACTTGAATCTGTCATCAGAATCCGGTGCCGAAACCGCGCCCAGCAACGGCGCGTCGACGACCGCCCCCAACCCCGGTTCCGCTGCCGACCCGGAGCAGGCCGTTGATGCCGCGACATCGATCAAATAAGGAACGGACTGTTGGAGAATCAAATCAAGAATGCCGGCCAGTTGGCCCAATCTCGATGCGTTCCCTGTGAAGGTGGAGTTGAGCCCTACACCGTCGCCATGACGGAACAACAACTCACCCACCTGTCTGGCTGGCGGTTGACACACGATAATCAACGGATTCGTAAAGACTGGAAAGTCAAGGATTTTGTCGCCGGTATCGACTTCTTTCAACAAATCATGCAAGTCGCTGAAACCGAGCAGCATCATCCGGACGTGCATCTGGAGAGTTACCGAAAGTTGTGGGTCGAAATCTGGACTCATGCCATTGGTGGCCTGTCGGAGAACGATTTTATTCTCGCCGCGAAAATCGATACCCTGCCCGTCGATGGCAAACCAAGCGCGTAATTCGCAAGCGTAGATCGAACGGCGCTGAGATGCATTGGGCCTCACGTGCCGGCTAGGGTCGCGCCAGAAAAACAGCCCTAATCCGCCGCCTCCCCCGTCTCACTTTCCTCCTCCCGCTTCTCCTCCCCCTTGATCGCCTGATCGTGGGTAATCACGCCCAAAAGACCTCTTCGCACTCTAAACGAAAGCTGCTCGCCTTCGTGAATGAGAACCAAAGCAATGGTCTCAGACGCCTTGTCATTCGCCTCATTCTCCTCGTCGACCGACAAGACGGCTGTGGTCGACATGCGCAAGGTACTTGAGTCTTGAATAGGCTTACCGTCATAGCTGACGAGTATATCTCCGACTTGAATGCCAACCTGGTCGGCTTGACTTTTGGGGTCTACGAAGTCGACTACGATCTGAATCTTCACTGGTTGTTGTCTTCGATCGTAATATGTGCGATTGGTCCAGTCACCGTCGTCATTGAATTGGTCATGCCAGCCGGCATAGCCATGTTTGTGCAGTGTCAGCTGATCGTCGGCATCCAAATACTGTGTTTCGACCACGACGCCGTTGTCGCCGAACTTCTCACGGGTGGCAACAAAACCGAGCGAACCATCAAAACCTGTGTAGTGACGTTCGGACAGCATGTCGCCGTCGAAGCTGGCTGTCCACTGCTGGTATCCTTCTTCTCCACGGATGGGTTGGTCGTCGGGCCCGGACGTTTCGTAGCGAATGTTGTGGCCGGCATCGTCGTACTGGAAACGCCATTTGGCGACACCGGCGGGGGGGATTCCCACAAGTTGATCCTGTTCGTTGGTAACGTATGTTTCCGTGATCTGGTCGTGCTCGTCGTATCTGCGGATCCATTTTGCATATCCTTGTTCCGCATTGATATAGCCGAAGTCGACACGTTCTATGCGGCGGCCGTCCTGGAATCTTTCGGACCAGCCCGTTGCGCCGTTGGCGTAATGAGCAGGATTACCGTCAGCGTCCAGGAAGTCGCGGCGAATGATATTGCCGTCCGCATCGAATTGCGATCGCCAGCCGGCAATCCCACCGTCTGCCTTGTTCGCGGTCCGATTGCCGTCGGAGTCAAGAAACCACCGCTCGATCTCGTGATCGTCTTCATCGTAGACAGAACGGTTGATGGCGAATCCATGGATATTGTTCCTGAGCTGTTCTTCGAGGCCGAAATACGCCTGGTCAGTCCAGTTACCTCGTTCATCGAAGGTGTTTTTCCAGCCAGCAACCATTTCGTCATTGAGCGTGAGTTTACCGTCGTCATTCAAAAAGTAGACGGCCGTTACGAGCTCACGTTCGTTGTAGATCTGTCTTTTTGATTGGAAGTAGTTATCGGAGGGATAGCCGTAGTAAAGGCGTGAGACCAGTCGACCGTCGGCAAACTCTTCGATCCAACCGGTATTGCCGTCGCGGTGGCGGGTGGGAAGGAGGTCAAGTCCGAGGAATTCTCGCTTTACTTCATGTCCGGCATCATCAAATTCGGATCTCCAGCCCGCGATTTCTTCATTGTTGAGCGTCAACTGCTCGTCAGTGCCAAAAAAGAGTCTCTCAATCAGTTGATTT
Source organism: Planctomycetales bacterium (assembly GCA_020426865.1). GTDB lineage: Bacteria > Planctomycetota > Planctomycetia > Pirellulales > Pirellulaceae > JAGQPD01. Next base: position 3,683 of record JAGQPD010000248.1, on the reverse strand, counting down.
TGTTGATCCAATCTGTTTTTCCAGCCCGCGACGCCGTTTTCGTCAAGGATCAAGTTGCCATCGGCATCGGTGTTGCGTGAATCGAGCGTATTTCCGCGACGATCATAGGTCGCCGTAATGTTTGGAATCTCCACTGCGCCGACGTGACCGAACCAGGTTTGACGCCGCATCACCGTCCCTTCGTATTCGGCACGCCAACCGAATTCACCATCGCGATAGCGCGTGGGCTGACCATTTACGTCGAAGAATTGACGAAGGACTTCGTTTCCGTCGTCGTCAAACTCCGATGTCCACCCGGCGATGCCACCGTCGCCGGCGTTTGCGCTAAGCTGACCGTTCTCGTCGAGGTAAGCCCGGCGGACTTCGTTTCCGCTATCGTCGAAGGTGGAACGGGTGATTGCGTAACCGTTGATATGGCGCGTCGGTTCGCCATTGACACCGACGAAAATCATTTCCAGCCAATTGCCCTTTTCATCATACGTGTTCTTCCATCCGGCCGTGCCGTCTTTTGCACGCACCGGACGGTCGTTTTCATCAAGCAGGATCACACGCGCAGCGTTTCCGTGCTCATCATAAATGTCGTTCTGTGCAACGTACCCCTCGGATCCGTCGAAGCCGTACGATTTTTGGTTTAGCAACCGTCGGCCGTCGTAGAGGGCCTTCCAGCCGAGTGATCCGGTCGTCAGACGCCGTGGCCTTCCGTCGACCCCGAAAAACTCGTGCTGGATTTCGTTATCGCGGTCGTCGAATGTTGATCGCCAACCGGCAATGTCCTCGTCGGACAACGTCAGTTGCCCGTCCAATCCCAAATACTCGTAGGTGATCTGATTCCCGCGCTGATCGTATGTCGCCCGCCAACCGGCAGTGCGATTGGAGCTCAAAACCGGTTGGCGATCCAATCCAAAGAATCGCTGTTCGACAAGGTTGCCTTGCTCGTCATAGCGATCGGTCCAGCCTGCATATCCGTCAGGACAGAGAACGTACTCATCGTCGTCATTTAGGAACGACGACTCGGCGGGACGTTGGTCGCTGCCGTAGATGACGCGCATTTTTGAGTAGCCGAATGTGTCCACATCGTAGCCAGTATAAGTGGACTGAAGCTGCCGGCCTTTGTCGAACACCGCGGCCCAGGCCTGGTAACCATTCGTTTGCCGAATCGGTTGCAGATCGGGATCGAGAAACTCACCGGCGATGGCGTTTCCGTTGCTGTTGTAACTTGTCCGAGCAACGGCATAGCCCTCGTTACCGTTGGTGAGATTACCTTGCTCGTCGAGAAACCTCTCCTCGACAGGTAGGCCATCTTTGTTAGCGGTGATTTCCACAGACAACACGCCGTCCCGACGTGGTCGGTCGTTGCCGTCGGGGCCCAGAAAGGTCCGACGAAACTCCAGGCCACGGTCGTTGAATTCCGACCTTACGCCGTACTCTCCGGTTTCCTCGGTTGACGGTTTGGGATTTCCGAAAGGATCAAAAAACCGTTGTTTCGTGCAAAACCCTTGCGCGTCCCACTCAAAGACAATATGCGTTGCGCCGGTACCCGAGCGATCATCGGGAAATGCAGATACGTGTGCAGCTTCGCTGGCAATATCGAGCAGTGCCACCGGACGTCTCAGATCGCCGTCATTGAGTCGTTTCGCGGTCGATTGGGATGTGCTGCGTGTTCCCGACCCACTCGTTACTCGAAGGTATTGCCCTTCCGTCGGTGTGCTGAACCGAAATGCCCATACCGGCCGTCCTGTGCGATTATGTGCTTGCATCCCTTTGACCTGGCCGTTCGCGTCGTATTCATAGTCGATACGGGTTGTCCGCTCGTGCTCAGGAACCATCCCCCCGGTCATCTTGGACGTTTCGACCGACGAGAAGAAATACATGTCAGGGTGCAGTTCCCCTTGGCTGTCGATCATTTCCGCTCGCACGACAGGCCCCAACCTCCCTTGTCGAGTAATGCGGATGGAGAAATATCGGTCCTGGGATGTCTCCTGGTCGATCTTGCCAACACCGTCGGCAACATCGTATTTCCAGGTGACATAACGATAGTATTCGATGACCTCATTCTCGTAATCGACAAAATGTCGGTGGTCGGCATACTCCTTCCAACCAAACGCGATGGCCAACAACAACAGGAGTACGGTCAGGACGCTGCTGAGCATCAGCACCGGGCGCTTGCGAATCCAACGGTAGATTTGCTTGTGACGTGGTGTTGGCGTAATCAGCGGTGGTTCGCCATCCAGAAATCGCCGCAAATCTGTTGCGAGTGCGGAGCCGTCGACATATCGTTCTTGCGGTTCCTTTCGCAAGCACGCCGAACAAATAGTCACCAGATCGCGAGGGATTCCGCTTCGCAAGGCCAACAATGACGCCGGGTCACTCGTGGCAATCCGTCGGATGACTTCCACATTCGAATTGCCATCAAACGGACGCTGTCCCGTTAGTAATTCGTACAACATCGCGCCCAAGGCATGGACGTCGGTGGCGGGTCCAATCAACCCGATCTGCCCCCGCGCCTGCTCGGGGGACATGTAAGCGGGTGTCCCCAGCACGTCCCCAGTTGAGGATAGAGTCGATCCTGCTTCCAGGTTCTTTGCTAACCCAAAGTCGGTGATCTTGGGAAGCCCTTCACGCGTTAGTAAAACATTGGCCGGCTTAAGATCTCGATGGACGATCCCCTGACGGTGCGCACATCCGACCGCATCTGCCAGTTGCTCCAGAAGCTCCGCTGCCTCTCGTGGCGCCAGTGGGGCTCGGTCGATCACTGACCGCAAATCGCCACCGTCTACGTACTCCATGGCGTAATACGGCTGGCCGTCCTGCTCTCCCAAATCGAGCACTTGCACCACATTGGGGTGTTTCAACCGCGCCACATATTCGGCCTCACGCATGAAACGCGCCCGCGCCGTCGCACTGGCGTGAACGCCCGTCAACACCATCTTCAAAGCAACCACTCGGTTTAGGGACACTTGTCGGGCAGCGTAAACGACTCCCATGCCGCCCCGCCCCAACTCCTCCATGACTTCATACCCGCGAACGATAATGACTCGCTTTCCGCTGTCGCCCTCTCCGCCTCCCGATCGGTGTGATCCCGACGGATCACTCCCCGAACCCGACCTGTGACCCGGTGTTTTGGATGACGCGTCCGATTGAATGACGGTTTCATAAGGATCGCTGCCGTCCTGCGCGCCATGGGCGGACTCGTGCGAAACGGGAAGAATCGTTTCGTCGTCTTGGCCGCTGGCGATCTCTCGCTCGTGATCGGTCGTTTGATCTGGGTCGGTCGATTGATTGGGAGCCGTTGTCTGATTCGAGTCAGCGACTCGATCGGCGTCGCGCGGCGAAGGGCCTTGACCGACATGGGCATCGTCAGGCGATGAGTCATTCGGTCGAACGTTCACGGTCATCGCTCCCGGTTGTTAATCTTCATTCCAGTCCAATAACGCCGCAACACCCTTGCGGTGGCAAAAATCGCCAAAACTCTCACTTGCTTCGCGTTCGGACTTGAATTGTTTGAAGACCGCGACCAATTCCGCAACCACGTCCGTTTCGGGTACCAAATCCTTATACAGGAAATTTAACCGATTCCCCAACAGGCGACCTCCCAAAAAGATCGTATATTTTCCCGCGGTCTTGCCGACGAGCCCAATATCCGAGTTGTACGGTCTAGCGCAGCCGTTCGGGCAACCGGTCAT
>JAGQPD010000247.1 GCA_020426865.1 Planctomycetales bacterium | reverse complement strand
CGACCAATCCGCTGCCAGGTAATTCGCAACTGGTCATGGGACATGCCGAAAACGAAGTCATTGTACGGATCGTTGGACGCGGTACGATGCACGAAAGTGCGTGCGTAAGGGCCTTTATCGAGGATTGTCTCGATAACGATGCCTCCGTACTGCTAGACCTCAACGCATGCAACTACCTCGACAGTACCTTCCTCGGTTGCCTGATCGCCCTCCATCGACTCGGCAAGCGTCACGAAAATATCGCGTTTCGTGTCTGCGCCGACCACGCCACTTGCCAACGGCTGTTATCCACCAGTACACTCACGCGACTGCTGAATATCGTTCCGCAGTGCCCCAGCATGTCGACGGACGAAGTATGTGTCGCGGCCGAAGTCCCCGAACCAGATGCGCTCGGGCGCCACGTCATGCAATGCCATCGCCTGCTGGCCGACCTGGGGGGCGAACACGCCGAACAATTCCGCGCCATCGCCAACCGACTCGAACTTGAACTCGAACACTCCAGAAGAACCTGACACCATGACCCCATCCCAACCACGTTACCCACGCCAATTTCGCTTCCCCTGCCACGGTTCTTGTAATAGTGAACAAATGTTCACTTATTTGTTGGTTGCGCTGGGGATCCTGGTTGGACAAACGCCGCTCGGCTGGGCCCAGCCGCTGGCCGGACCGGAAGGGGCGGGGGTCGATCAGGTTGAGTTCATCTACGACGAGGCGCCCTTTCCCGAATGTCATGCGTCAACGATCGAACAGACCACCAAGGGGACACTCGTGACGGCCTGGTTTGGAGGGACGGAGGAACGTCATCCTGACGTCGGGATCTGGGTCTCGCGCCTGAGCGACGGCAAATGGTCGTTTCCGGTCGAAGTGGCCAACGGCGTGCAAGCCGACGGGCAGCGTTTTCCGACGTGGAATCCGGTACTGTTTCAGCCGCAAGACGGCCCGCTGATGTTGTTCTTCAAAGTTGGTCCCTCGCCGCGCGAGTGGTGGGGAGAATGGATGGTCTCCAGCGACGATGGCGTAACCTGGCAACATCGTGCTCGACTGCCGAACCAGGGGATTGGCCCGGTCAAAAACAAACCCGTGCAACTCGCCGACGGCACGATTGTGGCGCCGTCGAGCACCGAGGACAATGGCTGGCAGATTCACGTCGAGTTGACCCGAGACTTGGGAAAGAATTGGACGAAGATCGGGCCGCTTAACGGCGATGAATTGGGGGCGATCCAACCCACGATCCTGCTGCACGGCCAGAACCGTTTGCAGATGCTGTCCCGCGATCGCAATGGCCAAGGCAACATCTGGCAATGCTGGTCGGAAGACGGCGGAAAGTCCTGGGGCGAAATAACATCACTCGGCCTGCCAAATCCCAACTCCGGCATCGATGCCGTGACGCTGAAGGACGGCAGGCACCTGTTGGTTTACAATCACACGGTGCGCGGAGGGCCGTTCCCGAGCGGCCGCGACATGTTGAACGTCGCCGTTAGCCGCGACGGTCGCTCGTGGGAAGCGGCACTGACGTTGGAACGGGTGGAAGGCGAGTTTTCCTATCCGGCTGTCATTCAATCGCGTGACGGCATGGTACACATCACCTACACCTGGAATCGCCAACGAGTCCGGCACGTCGTTGTCGATCCCGCGAAGCTCAAATTGCATCCGGTCGGCGACTTTGACGTAAAACAGTAGCGCCACCGACGCGTGTGGACGCGCCGCTGCCAACGGCCAGGCAAGGGATCAGTTGATCAAACCCGCTTCGGTCCGCAACTGATCCATCCACACTTGTTCGTCTGGCGTCAGCGCCGGGTCGGGCAAAGCGCGATGGCTGATCTGCCAGTAGCGCCCCGTTTCGTAGCAGCGATTCACTAGCGGCTGCAGTTCGAGCGGTACGTCTTCCTCGTTCGAACGCAACGGAACTGCGACAACCGGCAATTCTTCCTGCAGCGGGCAGTAGTATACGTCACGTTGTTCAAGATCACCGGCCCGCCCTGCGACGACGAGATAGGTTGTTCCACTGTCGGGCTCCGATAATGCCATTCGAAATTCATCCGGTAACGCCCTCACGCCACCTCGGATCAGATCGATATCCAACGTATTGATGCCGCTGGCCAACAGATGCATTCCCCGTCTTGCAAACTCAGATGCGCTCCAAAGTGTCTTTTTACTGGGGCTGAGAATCTCAATCACAGTGATCAAATGGTCGTGTAGATCTCGAATCTCAAGCCATCGATGCTTCAGTGGTACGCGAATGGGAACGGGTTTCGCCAGCACTAACGAATCCCTTGTTGCTTTGTGGGGTGATTTACTAGGGATGCGAATTTGTGGCTCTCTGGCGACGGCCACGTCAGCACGAAACTTCTTGTCCGTCAATCCTGGTATTCCGATTGAAACCGATTCCTCGGCGATGATCGTCAGGTCGTCAGGTAGACGGTTGCTCAAGACGTCGCGAACATAGGCAATCAGTACCGTATGTGCATCCGGCCAACGCACTTCAAGGAATGGGTTCATGCTAGGCAGCGGATTGGTCGTTCTCATAGTATACGATGCCCCGTCATGATCCCTGTGAAAAGCCCAAGTCTACTTCTATCTTAACTCACATCCAGCTACGGGCCAACCAAAGTGTTTCTCGCAGTCCAAGATCATCTTGCGACGTTTGTCCAAATGCCCCAAGGAAGGCAGGATGATGAGGGGCAGGATCACGGTGCGTGACGTACTCTTAGCCCAGGACGCACCAGCGGAAACATTTTTTTAATCGTGGAGACGGGAATTGTACGTTGAATTGCGGTATCTTTGCATACGCACAACAATTGAGCTGTGAGCGGGGGATTCACCATGTCAACGTCAGGCTATCACCGACTTGTCGAGGTTGCATCGCAACTGACGGATGACACTGATGTCCTTGACGGGTTAGACGAGTTAACCCCGGTCGATGCCGAGTTGATTTTGCAGCGGTGGGAACCGATCTTCCAAGCCTGCGAAGAAATACTCTGCGAAGAGTGCGAAGTGCCGCTTCGGTACGAGGCAGATTTTTTTTCGTACCACACTCAAGAGGTTCAACATTTGAGAAACCTCTCGAGGGCTATTGACTTTGCCGGTCATGGTGCTCGTCTGCGTGGCGATGATCATCAAACAGTACGACATGGGCTCGCAAACCTGGAACTTGGAAATGCCGTACGACGAGGTGGCTTGGTAGTGGACCATCTTGTCTCTGTGGCAATTGCCCAAATGGGAATCGACCTTCTACGGCGGTCCCGGGACCGCTACGACGATACAATCTGCAAGCGAATCACCGACGCCCTGCAAAAACACGAAACAGGTCGCGAACCGTTCGCCACGATTCTTCAGCGGGATAGCAGGTGGGAGAACGAGTCCGGGTATTTCGATTCTTCGTACGCGAAGAGTCAGATTAACTTCGACGAATTCATCGACCCAGATAGCGAGTTGTCGGTGGAGGAGCAGCGGGAGTTGATACAATTATTCAAAGACCTTGCTAGGCGGCCGTTGTCTGAGCGTTATGAACAATACCTAGCGCAGGATCGTCAATTGGTGGCGTTGCCGCGGTTGTTGGTCGTGGATCTGGCAATCCGGCAGTTTCAATATCGTAAAGGAAGACTGCCCGAATCACTCGCTCAATTGTCGCCAGAGGTACTTGAGTGGATACCGCGCGATCCATTCAGCGACGATCAGTTCATCTATCGACCGAACAATCCATGTTTCGTTGTTTACAGTCCCGGTCCAGATCGACGCGATGCCGGAGGGAAGTTTGGGCCCTGGCCGGCTGTATGCTTCGATGGATGCGATCTCTGTTTGGATGCAAACGACTATTGGGACGACTATTGCAAATAGCAGATGCCCCGCCCGCGCCGTCCGGAATGCCAGACTACTCTGCTTTCTCTTCCGTCTGTTCCAGCCTCTTCAGCTTATCAGCTACTGACTGACGGTGTTGCGCGTCACCATCTTCGTCGGACACCTTCAGAGAACGCTGCCAGGCTTGTTTGGCAAGATCGCCATTGCCGGCGGCCATTTGGGCGTCACCGAGATGTTCCAGGATGACCGCGTCCGGCTCTTCGCCGCTAGTGGCTTTTGTCAGGACATCGATGGCTTCTTCCAGGCGGCCGAGGCGAAACAACGCCCACCCCAAGCTGTCTTGATAGGCCACGTTTTCCGGATCGGATTGTGCTGCCGTCGTCACCATCTGCAAGGCCCACTCTAGATTTTTTTGCTGGTCGGCCCACAGATATCCCAAATCATTGAAGGCACCGATGTCGTTGGGGAA
>JAGQPD010000246.1 GCA_020426865.1 Planctomycetales bacterium | reverse complement strand
GTCGGCGCGCTGGAGGCGTGAATCGTCCCGAACACCAAGTGGCCCGTTTCGGCAGCGTGAATCGCCGTCAAAAACGTCTCCTCGTCACGCATCTCGCCGACCAGAATGATGTCGGGGTCCTCGCGGACGGCATGCTTCATCGCGATGCCAAAGTCGCTGACGTCCTGCCCGATCTCGCGCTGGTTGATCAGGCATTTGTCGTCGGAGAACACAAACTCGATCGGATCCTCCAGCGTGAGAATGTGCTTGCGATAGTTTTGGTTGATCCAGTTGAGCATCGAGGCGATCGTCGTCGACTTGCCGGATCCGGTCACGCCCGCCAGCAACACCATGCCCTGATCGAATTTGCACAAATTCTCGATCACGGGCGGCAGATTCAGTCCCTCAAACGGCGGAATGTAGTTGTTAATTCGCCGAGCCACCAAGCCGACATTGCCAAGTTGCTGGAGCATGTTGACGCGGAAGCGCCAGCTGACGCCATCGACATCGACGACATACGCGAAGTCCGCCCCCCCGTCCTTGTCGAAGATGTTTCGATTGCGATCGTCGAGCATCGGGATCAGCAGCCGCACCATCTCCTCGGCGTCGATGGGCGGGCGGTTGAGCGGGCGGAGCGTGCCGTTGACCCGGACAATGGGAGGCTGCCCCACTTTCATGTGAAGGTCGCTGCCCTCCAACTTGACCAAGGCGCGGAATACCTTGTCGACCTCCAGCTCAACGCACTTCTTCAATAACCGGGCTGCCAGCCGGTCCTCGGACGCGGGCTCCGCTTCTTGCACGGGGACCGCCGGTTTGTTTGCGCTCGCCATCTCTCAGCTCTCCTCAGTTCCCGGCCCCGGAACCCGGAACCCCAGCCTCGATTGAACTCTCATGAGCCACTTTTCAGCCACTTTTCAGCCACTTTTCCGCGTTCATTCAGCCATCGTTCGGCCGGCGCGGATCGCTTGTCGCGACGCGAGCGGAGTCACGTTGGTATTCTCACCGGAATGCCCAGACGAGCCATGTGCTGCTTGGTCTCGGCAATCGTGTATTCCCCAAAATGAAAGATGCTCGCGGCCAACGCCGCGTCGGCGCCACCCTCGGAAACCGCTGCCGCCAAGTGCTCGGGACAGCCCGCTCCGCCGCTCGCCACGACGGGGATCGAGACCGCCGCCGCGACCGCGGAAGTGATCTCGATGTCATAGCCATCCTTGGTGCCGTCGCAATCCATGCTAGTCAGCACGATCTCTCCCGCACCCAGCTTTTCGACTTCTCGGGCCCAAGGCACTGCCTCCAGCCCGGTGGGGGTCCTGCCGCCGTGAATAGGGACTTCCCACACCTCGGCGTCGTCCCGCGTGACGCGTTTCGGATCGATGTTGACCACAATGCACTGACTACCGAATCGCAATGCCGCCTCGCGGACGAAATCGGGGTCCTTGCACGCCGCCGAATTGATCGAAACCTTGTCGGCGCCGGAACTAAGCAGCTCGCGAATATCCTCCAGCGTCCTCACGCCTCCGCCCACGGTCAGCGGCATGAACACCTGCTCCGCCGTCCGCCGCACGACGTCCAGCATGATCCCGCGGTCCTCGTGGCTGGCCGTAATGTCCAAAAACACCAACTCGTCGGCACCCTCCCGCTCATACCGCGCAGCCACTTCCACCGGGTCCCCGGCGTCACGAAGTTGCAGAAACCGAGTCCCTTTGACGACCCGCCCCTGGTCAACATCCAGGCATGGAATGACACGCTTGGCGAGCATCGGCAGGATCGTTTCCCGTGTTCCGCTTGTTCCGTTCAGAGACGTTGCACCGCTGCAACTTTCGTAAGCTTTTTACTGTAAGCCGAGCACTGCTAAGGGTCAACCGACCAGCTCTCGGGGGGACGGTCTTTCCGGGCCTCCGATCCCGGCCACCAACGTCGGGCCAAGTGCACCCCGAGCGGCCCGAGCAGCAGAATTCCCGCGTAATTGGCCCCTAAGTCCCACCAGGAACAGGTTCGCACCGGTACGAACGCCTGACTGGCCTCCTCCACCGTCGCCAGAAGAGCTACCAGCACCGTCCCCCAACCCCAACGTCGCCCCCCCAACACGATCTGTCGCCCCCCCAACGCCCAATTCACCATCAGCGCCAATCCACCCACCAACAGAAAATGGCACAGCTTATCTAGGCCGGGCCAGTCGTTGATCAGCTGTAGCCAGAAGGCCATCCGCCCCGTGTCCGCCCGCCACACGATCCAGATGAGGAAACTCGCATACCCCAGCGCCGCGACAATCGCGATCGACCGCCACCGTCGCATCGGCCCTTCGCCAACTTTCGTCATCGGCGTGCTCCACCGTGCGGACTTCGCCGACAGGCTGTTTCAAGGACGTTCATCAATAGTGTAAGCCTAGCACTCACGATTGTCAGTCATCCTCGTCCACGGCTGAGTCCTCGAAAACCTCGCAATCGGGAAGAGATTCAAGGAATCGCCGCCCGTATCGTTTCGTACGCACGCGAGGATCTAGAATCACGACGATGCCGCGATCATTGCGAGTTCGGATAAGTCTACCAAATCCCTGCCGCAGTTTGATGATCGCTTCCGGCACTTGATAGTCCATGAACGGGTTGCCGCCCGCCTCCTTGATCGCTTCCAACCTCGCTTCCAACAATGGATGGTCGGGGACACTGAATGGCAACCGAGTTATAATTACGTTGCGCAATGCATCGCCGGGGACATCAACACCCTGCCAGAAACTGTCCGTGCCAAACAACACACCTCGCGGCTGCTCGCGAAATCTCTCCAACATTTGCGTTCGTGGTACGCCATCAGCCTGACTGTAAATCGCCAGGTCCTGCTCGGCCAGCCACGGAGTCAACTGCGTCACCAGGCGATTGAGTAGTTGATAGCTCGTACACAATACGAACGCGTGGCCCTGCGTACGCCGGACGTAACGACGCACCATCGCCGCGCACATTCGTTCGTATTCGCGAGCATCGGCGGTCGGATCGGGCATGCCGCGAGGAATGATCAGCTTCGCCTGTTCCCGGAAATCAAACGGACTTCCGACCCGCACGCCTGCACTTTGCGTCAGCCCCACACGTGACTTGAAGAACGTAAAGTCGGAACTCGCCCCAGTCGCCAACGTTGCGCTCGTCATGATCACCGACGGCACAACCTCAAACAAGGACTTGCGCAACTCGGGACCAATATCAATAGGAGACGCTCGCAACTTGACTCGCCGATAACCAAACCGCGAAACATTCGCCTCCATCCAATAGACGGCGTCCTCCAATTGTTGCGCCAGCCACGACTCAATCGTGCCCGCCAGCCCCTTTAGTTTTAGCGCGGCGGCTGACAGATCGTGTCGCTGGCTCTCGTCGTCCACTCCCTTGGCTCCCGCCTGAATCGTCTCGGCGATTTCATTGAGCGACGGCGTCAACCAATTCGGCACGACATGAGCCTCGCGAATGCGACCGTTGCCGTGCCCCTGACGAGCGACCTGCCAATCCCACAAGTCGTCGAAGAATTGCCCAGCCCGGATCCGGCATTGATGAACGTCGTCCAAAGCATGGCGAAGATTGGCGTACATCAGCAGGCCTTTGTCGGTACGAGGGTTATGCAGCTTGTTCAAGGCATAGTCCACTTGCCCCGACGTCACGTTCAAACCCAAGTGTTCGCTTGCCACGGAACTGATTGTATGCGCTTCGTCGAAAATCACGGCATCGTAGTCCGGCAGAATGCTCGCGCCGATCTTGCGCAACGCCAGGTCACTGAAGAACAAGGCATGATTGACGATCAAGAGTTGTGAATTCTGGATTCGCCGGCGTGCTCGATAGTAGAAGCAATCGTTATAGTGCAGACACTTGCGGCCCATGCAATTTCCGCTGTCGCTCCCCACCTCGTCCCACACTTC
>JAGQPD010000245.1 GCA_020426865.1 Planctomycetales bacterium | reverse complement strand
ATGGTTTTGCCCAGGCCCATGTCGTCTGCCAAACATGCACCGGTATTCCAATGAGCCAGACGCATCAACCAGGCGTAACCTTCGCGCTGATAGTCGCGTAGCTCGGCCTGGAGAGTCGACGGTAGATCGACTGAGATCGATCCGGCTGCCTCAATGCGTGACAAGTGTGACTTCCAGTGCTTGTCTGTCTTGAAGCCGAGATCGTCGAACAGCTCCTCGAAAACAACGGCTCGCACCGGTGCAAAACGGAGCTTGTCCTTTATCCGCGTACCGAACGCGGCAATGTCGGCAATCCGTTGTCGTAGCTCCTGAGTGAGAGCCAGAAACCGTCCGTCGTCCAGACGCACGAAGCGTGACGGACTAGCGGAGGCAAGGTCCAGCAGTTTCATGAGATCGATGGTCAGGTCGTTGTCAACTTTTAGCTTGCCCGACGCCGCGAACCAGTCATTGTCTCTTCGGACGGAAACCTGAAAACCGGTCACGGCCTGACTCCCCGCCACGTCAAGCGTCTTGCCCCGCGGCCAAAGAATGATCACCATGCCTTGGTCGGCCAGCGACTGTAATTCGACCACCAATTCGAGCGCGTCGTTACAATCTGCAAACAACCATTCGGACTGGTCGCCGTTGACGGTTCGTGCTTCGAGCTGACGACAGGCGCGGAGTAGTCGCTGCAGGTTGCTTTGTTCTTCCTTCAGATCACGGGTTGTTATGAGCGACTTACCTTCGATATGAGCCAGCATCGACGAGGATCCGACGCCTGGCCGGCAGAAGGGGCCATCTTCGCCGAATGGCTGCACAAACAACTCGGCTCGCAAGCCTTCATTGTACGGAGTCAATTGAGCCACGATTCGGGCCGACGCAGCAACTTCCGCTCCAGTCGAAGGAACTCCTTCGATTTCCGATTGCACGTCGATGACGGACGCCAGCGATTGAGCGATCCTAAAAACGCGGTCCCGCTGGTCGGAGGGTACTTCCGGCATTTGGGCTACCAACTCGGCGACCTCGCGCTGCTGTTTGGAAAACCCGACGATGGAATACCGATGCGAACCCTGTTTTGTTACTCGCACAACATTATCGTTGCCGCCAAGTTTCGGCTCAACGCCCAGACTGATGTGCGTCCCGGTTTGACGGATCGTCAAATGTGGCCGGCCTTCTGAAATCTGAATGGGTTCTTCACGATTCCCGGGGCGGTAGAGGTGCGGATGCCCGACAATACCACTGACGAGTTTCACTAGATCCCAAGTATGAAACGTCTCGTTGTATCCGTAGTAATTTCGCTCGGTGTGCTGCCGCAGAGCCCTGCAGATTGCCCGATCCTGATCGGACAGGAAATCGAACGCCGAGGACTGCCACTGTTCGTAGAGCCTTCCTAGTGCCACTTTACGGCCCGCACCCCAACCTTTGGAATTCTGTCTCTGAATGAACGGCGTCAAGGATATCCATGTGTCACCGAAGTCCGCCTCCCAAATCATCCGTTCGCCAGCCAGGGGAGCGGTTAGTGCCGTAGTACTGTCGGTCGACGCTGGCCGAACGAAGTTTTCCAGAGCGTCCAGTGCGGCTTCCCACACCGGCGCAGGTCGAATCAGTTCGACGATGGAAACTGTCCCCAACGCCGAGTGAGACTCTTCCGCCTGCGCTGCAAATCTGCTTGATTTCGTCTCAGCTGTCGACATACATGCCGCGATCGCAGTAAGTTCGGCTGCCATCCAGTGCACGTTGCTCTCACTGTAGGCCGTAAGCAATTGCTCGACAGTCTTCAATGGGAATGGTGGTATCTGATCGGCGAAATACCAACGCCACACCCAGCCGCTGATCAGCAAGCTCAACGATGACATTCTTTCCGGATCGGGAAGATCCAGCGACCCCTGCTTCATTGGATTGATCTGATGTGCCAACGCCTTTTTGAGCGGGACACTGGCCAGGTGCCACATACTGTCCCATTGCTCGATGGTCTTGATGATTTGTTTGACATGCGCCTGCGACTGCGCCGAGTTTTCCTTGAGCAACAAAACCGCGTAAAGCACCATCGGGAAACCGGACAGATTCGTTGAGCGTTTTCTCGTGCGTTTCCGCTGCTGCAGGTCGGCAGATTCAAATTCTGCTCGAGCGGTCGCCAAGTCGCCACCAAGAAACGCTACGCAGCCATTGATCTCTGGATGCGAGCCAACGCGTGATGCAAGTTTCCTTAGCCCGTCGATGTTTCCCTGCGCCGTCAACAGATCGGTTGCGGAAGTGATGACGTCGTCTGATAAGTTCTTGATGATATCGACCAAATCGCTTGCACATGTTGCGAATTCGCAGCGCCGCCCGTCGCCAACATTAACGAGCTGCATTGCGCTGCGATTAAAGAACTCGGCCTGAAACTCCGCCGACAGGTTTGCGAACGAGTCCTGGCAGAACGGATCGAGCAAGTACGGTCGAAACGAGTAGCGGCGGACGAGTTCCCGCCATTGTTTCCAGTCGTTGCCATAAAACGCAAAACGCATCTCCCGTGCAGCTTCATCCTCGTTGATGCCGTAGCCCCTGAGCCTGACTGTCGACCGTTGCTGTCTATCGATTTGCTGCTTTACCCGTTCAGCGAGTCCGCTTGCGAACGCGTGACGAAACGCGAGATCTTGCAGCAAGATGGCGACGCGAACTGGGCCAGTTTTCGATTTTGCAACGTATTCCAGCACGCCTGTGTTAATCGCCGCATCGATCGCTCCGACATCGTGCGTGTATTTCAGCTCGCTGCCATTGTCGTGCCTCACCCCAGCTCTGCCAGCCAGTTCGATCAGATTCGTCCTTGCCAGCGTATCGGAAACCGCCGCTACCTGAACAAGCTCGCGGACCACCGGTGCCAGTTGCTCATAAAGCGCAATCAATCGCTGCTGCTCAATACTGATCTGCGTCATGCTTGCTAGACTCCATGATCTGAATTCGGGTTTTGCACTCCTACGGTAGCAATTCCGACAAAGGAGAAAAGATGCCATCCGAGAAAAAATTGAGATTTGTTGTGTCACCACCACTGCCTAAAAACACGGAGGTTGTAGACGGAAGTTACACCAGCCTGCATGGAATTGCCAGAGACAGTCGACGTCGAGTTCACGCGCACGCGATAAACACTCTGTGCTCTTCCGACTTTACGATAAGAAAAGGCAATATCGGTCGGCTCCAAACTGTCCCGCACCCCGCAGGCAGGGGTGTTCGTTACCGATTGGCGCTTCATCCCGCAGTGGCGGCA
Organism: Planctomycetales bacterium; assembly: GCA_020426865.1. Classification (GTDB taxonomy): domain Bacteria; phylum Planctomycetota; class Planctomycetia; order Pirellulales; family Pirellulaceae; genus JAGQPD01. The sequence continues at coordinate 1,848 of JAGQPD010000245.1, read as the reverse complement.
ATGTCCGATACTGCTCCCCGTCACAGACCATTTTATCGGATAGATCGTCAGAATCCGCTCGGCACAAAGGGGGGGAATTCGACGCCAACGGCCGGGAAGGAACCATTTCGGAACTATCTTATAGCATCTGAAGGTCGATTGTCCAAATCTGCTGAAAAGTGATGTGAAGATGTCCATGCCACCCCAGACGCAAACGCTCCTGGAAATCCCGCCGTCCGCGGTGAACCCGCAGGCCCCGGCGCTCGAGTATCGATTGGTTCAGGTCTATCCACCCGAATTGGTCGACGGCATGTGGAAGCTGGGCGATGAGAAAAAGACCTTTGGCCGCGATCCCGCTTGTTCGATCTCGATCGCCGAAGCGGGGGTTTCGCGCCGCCACGCGGAATTGGTTCGAAGCGATACCGGATTTCGCATCACCGACACGGGAAGCACCAATGGTACGTTTGTCAACGACGAGCCTATCAGCTCGCATGATCTTGCAACGGGCGACAATATTCGCGTTGGCAGCCACATCTTTAAGTTCTTGGCGACCGGATCGATGGAAGCCAAATACCACGAAACCGTCTATGGCATGATGACTCGCGATGCCTTGACCCAGGCCTTCAATAAACAATACCTGCTGGACGCCATTGAAAATGAAATCTCTCGCGTCAATCGCCATCGTCGTCCATTTTGTGTGTTGATGATGGACATCGATCATTTCAAAGGCGTGAACGACAAATATGGCCATCTGGTTGGCGACGAAGTACTGCGTGAATTCGCCCGACGCGTTGCCATGCAAACTCGCTCCGGTGATACTTTTGCTCGGTTCGGTGGCGAAGAATTCACTGTCCTCGCTTCGGAATGCACGTGCGATGATGCCGCCGACTACGCAGAACGAATCCGTATCGCTATCGGCGGGACTCCGTTCCCGACGGCGAGCGGCCCGCTGGCCGTGACTGTGAGCCTTGGGGTGTTTGAATACGACGGCAAATCGCGATTAACAATCGATGAGATCCTCAACTCCGCTGACGAAAAACTGTACGACGCAAAGGAAAATGGACGCAATCGTGTCGCCGTGTGAGCTCAACCCGACCGCCCGATCGCTGTCGTCGCATCGGCTATTGCTTTAGGTGGCGATCGCAGAAGTCCATGAATCGACGCCAGTCACTCAATTCTACCGAATGCCCTCCCTCGCGTATGTGGTAGCCGATGTGTCCTTCGTTGATCACAGTGCCAACCGCCGGAAACTGCTCGGATTTAAGACCCTGCAGGCCAAATAGCTGATAGACCGAGCCAGCATGGTAGGCCGAAGCATACTCGCCACGAGGATCCGCCCAGGTATCGTCAATTCCGCTGGCGACGTATACGGGGCGTGGAGCCATCAATGCCAATAACATGTGCTGGTCGACCGGAAGGTCCTCTTCGTGGTCCACGAATTTCCATGCGTTCCGGCACAGCCAATACGGAAAGCGAGTTACCATTTTGTTGAGTGTCTCGCCCGATTTTCGTCGCCACAGCGCGGCACCAGCGCAGCCGGATTGAGCCGAAATCGCGAGTGCGAAACGTTGATCGCGCGCGGCCGTCCAGAGTGCGGCTTTTCCCATCTTGGAATGCCCCATGACCGCCACTCGTGACGCGTCAACGTCTTCATCCTGATCTAGATAGTCAAGTGCACGACTGCCTCCCCATGCAACCGTACTGAGCACACCCCACTCCTGGGCCTTCGGGAAGCTCTGCCCAGCCTTGAAGAACAATGGCTGGATCCCCTTGTCAAATGACACCTCGTTGTGACTAATCAGATCCTGCTGGTAAACCGCCACGAACGCATAGCCGCGATCAAAGAACTCACCAAGCGGCCAGCCATTG
>JAGQPD010000244.1 GCA_020426865.1 Planctomycetales bacterium | reverse complement strand
GCGTTCGATCAACGCGTTCACGACCGGCTCAGTGCCACAAATAATGACATGGTCTTTCAACGATTGGATCATGCGTAGAGTTCTCCGACGTAGAAAAGCCCCGTTGAGGTCCATTTCCACGATATAACTGGTGAGCGATGCGGATGCGTAAACCATGAAGCCAATGGAGACCAGCACCAGCGCGGAGGTAAATGCGCGCCCGGCCCCAGATAGCTCATGGACTTCACAGTAGCCAACCGTTGCCACGGTGATGAGCGTCATATAGATACTGTCACCGATCGGCCAGCCTTCGATCAGGCCGTAGCCGCAAATGCCAATCACGACAATCGTGATCAGGGCAGCGACGACAGAGACAAAGCGGTTCATGATAGGTGGTACCGTGTCGGTTAGTCTTGGAACGACGCCAAGACGCTCTCATAGTTTCCTTGGGACCGATCCTGCAATTCGTCAAGATCCGCCACGGTAACTTTCAGTGGTGCGTCGTACAGGACGCGTTCCACGTCAACGTCTTTCGGTTGATTGACGCCCAGTCCCCAGAACTTGGACAAATGATTCGAGACGTTGACGACGTCACTAACACCCGGGGGGAAGTTGGCGTCCATCTCAGCGTGATGATTGGAAATGGCATCGGACAGCTCCAACGGCAACCCCCATTCCTCGGCACAACGTAGTCCCAATTCCTGGTGATCGGTGCCAAATGCAATGCGTTCGGCGTCCAACCGTTCCGGGCCACTCCGGTCGCCCGTGATTTCCAGATACTGCTGGCCGGCGGCGTCCATCAGCAGCAGTTTGCCGGCGTCGTGGACAATGCCTGCCAGAAATGAGTCGTCTCGATTCAGTCCGCTCTTTTGTGCCACCAGCGATGCGACCGTGGCACAGGCTACGCTGTGGCTCCAAAGGTCTTGCCGTAGCGTATCGTTGCCTGATTTGAACACGGAAGAGGCGGCGGCGGACAACGCCAGATTGCGAACGCTCTTCAGTCCAAGCACGACCACCGCGTGAGACAGGTTCGTCACGCGGCCACTCAGTCCGTACGCGCTGCTATTGGCCACCTTCATGATCTTCAAGGCAATCCCCGGATCACGCTGGATGATTTCACACAATGTCTGTGCCGTGATCGACGGCGTGCCACACGCTGAAACGATTTGGCCAGCGATTTGAGGAAACGGTTGAATGTCCGGAAGTTCATCAAAACGCAATTCCGATGCAACAGCCATAAGGCATCTTTCTAACGGCGGGTGGCCTGCGGAGGGAAGGAATTTAGGGGCGAAGTTTGCGGTGGGGCGGCTGATTTCGTTCGCCGCGACGCTTCGTCACGGTCACTGACTGCGTCAACGGTGTGATCGAAGCACCGACCCAACCACGTGCCCCCCGATCGGACGGAATCAGCAGGCGAAGTTGCGAATGTGCGCCGGTTGTAACGATTGTGACCGCGTGACCCGTTTCATGCTATGATCCTGACCATATGTGTGGTGATCACGCTCGAAAGGGACTCGGTGCCGCGAGAAATTGCGGCCTTTGGGACGAGTTGGGGTAAGGGGGCAGCAGCGGGACTGGCGTCATTGGCGAAACCCAGGCCACAGGCCAACCCGGGCTTCATTGGCGACTTGTATCATTCCCATGTGACTTGGGGCATCGGTAGTCGTCGATTCAAATTTCTTTTTGGTTCGGTCATTCAGATTGGTAAATACGTTGGCGGGGAGGAGTTGGACATGAGCTACATTCCGAAGATTATTATGACCGCGGAACATCGGCAGGCCATATATGGCGGCAAGATGCTTACGTTTGGTCATCGGCAAAAGTTTGGGAACGATCCCGAAAAGCACGTCGATTCTTCCGCAGCGACGCTTGTGGCAACAGGGTAGGGGATCCCGCCGTTTCTGATGCTCCATTTTTCTGGCAATCCCGACACGACCGCTCAAGCACGACGACTTGACGCCGTACTGCGCGAAGCCGACGTGTAGGCAACCGTCTTCGGCAAGGGCGATACGAACCACCGTCGCCTCAACGACGAGATCGGTCAGCCGGACGAGCCCGCAAGGCAGCACATTTACGATTTTCGTGAAAGAGTCTCGGGGGTGAATTGACCGGTTGCTCACGGTTGTTTGGCTTGCGACGCTAATACCTCGAACCACAAAGTATTGGGCAAGTACTTGGGATATCAATACCTCGAACCACAAAGTATAGCGGCGGAGGGTGGGTGGCAGGCGGCTCATTTCGTATGCCATTCACGGTCGTCATGAAAAGCGGCACGGCGCGAGCCGTCCGGTGCCGCGCATCAGCCCAACCCGTGAACTTCGATGCGTGGTTTTCGACAGGCGGCTCAACTACGTGCGGGCGTTTTGATTAGAAGACACGTTCGTGTTGTTTTCAAGTTTAGCGATTGGCATGGTTGTCGGAATCGCAGCCGGCATCATAATGATGGTCGTGTTTCTGTGTCGCGGTGAACCGCCTTAACTTAGGAATAGGCGTCTGAAATAGTCGGTCGATTGTCTGGCTCGACCACTAGCCCGTTCTTGGCATACTGTGACACGGTCGCGTTGTGGGCACTTTTGACCGATAGGATTCGCCCCCGCATAGGTCTGGGCGGACGACGTTCCTGTTTGGCCCCGGTACGTGCACGATCGAATTGCCTCCATCGATCAACCCAATGTGCCAGAAAGGTTGCTTCGCTTATGTAAAACTGATAGACTCCAAGGTGCGTTCGACCCGTCTACTCGCCGCTCACGCGGTGACGGTTATGACAACATTGTGCGGATGTTAGCTTGGATAGACGATGAACTCCCACTCGCGAACGAAAAGGAACTGCCTGCTGATCTTGCTCATATGGACTGCGGTTTCCGGCGGAATCTGTGGCATCGTCGATGACGAGTTGGGTAAGGTAATGAGGGCCATTGACGGAGTTGTATTTGCCTTGACGACGATCAAATGGACGTACCAGGACGCAAAGCAGCACAACTTTCGGTTATGGCGATATTTCATCCCACTCTATGTGATTTGTCCGGGTCCGCTCCTTGTAATGCCAGTGTATTTCGTGAAATCACGTGGATGGTCATCCGGACTTGTCGCGGTTTTTGTCGCAATCGGCTTCGTCATGCTGCTGACCGCGGTTAACGTCGGCACGTTTTATGTCGCGTTCGAAATTTATTCAGCCGGCTAAGTACATTGATCGACTCGACCCCTCGTCGGGGTACAACGCCGGCACTCGCCTTCGCCCCGTGTAAGTGTAATCATTGTCAACTCGCTCGCCAAATCCACCGTCCGCTCCGCGTCGTCGCCAGAGAGAGCGGCTGAGTACGGAAAGGACAGGGCCGTGTATCGCGTATCGGTGCTACCCTCCTATCCCCGTATCGTACTGCCAATTCCTCGATGTTGTCCAGTTACTCGGCTTGGTCGAGCGTTCCATTCTGTTCCGGGTGTCGCGG
>JAGQPD010000243.1 GCA_020426865.1 Planctomycetales bacterium | reverse complement strand
CTTCACGATTACAGCGGCGCGCAATGTGTTCATTAATGGATGCCATATAAACCGACGGATCGGCCAACCGCACACGAAGCTCCTCCACTCGTTCAGGATCGGACATTTCTGCGGCAATGTCTTCCTCGGTGAACTCCTGCGGTTTGCCATCTTTGCTCTTGACCAGATGCGTTATGGTAAGCCAGCGGCGGACCACCTCTTCCGGCGTCCAGGTTGCCGCAATGTCCGGGCGGTTGCGGATAATATTGTGGTTGTGATTCGCCAGAATGGCATGAAAGGCAAGCTCGATTGCGAACAACGTCGCACATTCCTGCTGAAAACTAATGATCCAATCGCGCCGGTAGCTAAAGTCCTTTCCGGTGAGCGGGTCGACGCCACAGAGCCTAGTGCGGCGTACACAGCGTGTCCAACAGTGATAGACGCCAATTTCGTGCGGATTCACGATATCGCTACGCGGTGATGCGGCCATAGTATCCTCCTGGCTGCTTGATCTCGACGCGTGCCGAAGCATGCATGTGTGTCCATTACGCCTAAGTGTATACATGTCTCAATGGAAGACAAGTGCCCAGACCACAAAATCGACAAAAAAGTTTTTTCCTCCGTGTGGATGTCATCTGCATGACGTGGTAGCTAAACGGACACACCAACGGGTCAACACCCAACTTGGCCACACGCATATCGTCGAACTCCTGGGCGCGCCAAGCGGCCGGGAAGATGGCTCGCCGAGCGCGACTCGCAAACGGTAGGGACCGGCCCGCCTCACTTGTCGCTTGCCGCCAGCAGCGGCGGTGGTAGCGAGGCAGTCGGCGTTGTTCTTAGGGTGTCTGGCGTTGTCTCTGGCGTTGTCCCTGTGCCGGTATCTCGAGCGTCGCGTACGACTTGATCTCGACCGGGGCCACATCGGGCAATATCACCCTTTTCATCGGGACGGTGACTTGCCCATGCGCAATGGTTGAACATAGGCAACACGTCCACACAGATGCGATGAACAGTATTCGTCGGCAACCGCGTTTGACACGTTTCTTAATCTCATGCATACCGGCCCCCCCTTGTGGCTCAACTTAACCCAAACGGACGTGCCGGTGCAAGCCGCTTCGATACGATTTGGCGGTCTGGCTCCACCGGTTCGGTAGGCCGATTCCAATGCGTCAGAACTCGGCCTGGAACTGGGTCCGAAAGAGCGTTCCCTGATCGCCGACCAGGATGTCGCTGGTGTTGTTATTCAGCGGACTGCCGTCGAGCCAGGTAACGTCCCAGGAGAACTTCATCTTGTAGGTATCGAGGGGATACCAATTGAAACCGACGGCGAATTCCGAGGCGTCGCCGAACAGACCATTGACGTGCGAGTATCGGAAGTTCGTGTCGAGTCTGCGTGGGATAAGGAATCGCCCGGCTTCCACGTAAGACCCCCGCTGAAAGAGGTCATTAAACGGCAAACTACCGTCCCCCCGCAACTCCTCGATCCAGCGGAGAAAGACCTCGGAATTGATGCTCCATCCGCGCCATTTCACGGCCGCGTCGAGGCCATAAAAGAAGACATTGAAGTCCGAAAACGTGATCCCGGGCGCCAAAGCCCCGGGATCTGTCAAAGGCGTGCCGTCTGTTAACCGAATAAAGTCGGTCTCCGATAGCGGCGTGCCCGGGACGTCGGCGGCATTCGGCGAAAAGACGAAGGAATGACCAAGGCGTACCAACGGGTCACATGTCCCTTCGTAATCGACGATATGCGAACCGTAATCCCCCAACGGATCGAAGTAGTTGTCGATGGCAAAGGTCAACCGCTTGTCCGTGCCCGAATTGGGGATATTGGCGGTGTTATAACCGTTGCCCACCATGACTTCATAGTGTCCATTCTCACCAATACGGCCAACGCCAAAGAGGCCGACCGTCCGATCGGGGCGGAAGAAATCATTGGCCATCGGGCGGTCAACAAACCGCGTGCGTCGCGCCGTAAGTAACCATTGCCGACTGCCGGGGACCTTGCGCTTACCCATCTGCAATTGAAAACGATCGTTGAACTCCCAGCCCCACCAGTAGTCGAAAAAGTCGACCGCATGTCCTCCGTCCGTATCACCGTCGAGATGCACGAAGTACTTCAATCGCGGGTCGACGGCAAAGCCCGAAAGAACCAGGCGAGCGCGCTCGATGTCGAACGCGTTGCGACTGCGGACAGCGCGCGTGACGCCTGCGTTGTCGGTCCAGGAATTCACGTCACGGGCAAAACCGTGGTGACGGAGCTGCGTCCAACCATTCACTCTCAATTCAAAGGGATTCCGCTCCGGACAGAACGGCGCAATCACGATTCCGCCGTCGTAGTCGGGATAGTAATCGACCGCGTGGAATTTGGGAACGTCGCTTTTGTCTTCACAGGTGGGCCGACACTCCTCGGCGACGACTGGCAATCGCCAAAGCCGTGGCCCGCAATTGCCCTCTCCCTTACGATCGACAGGCCCGTAGATGGAGTCGCGCGCCTCGAGCAAGCCTCGCAATTCTTCCAGCTCAACCGCTTGCGCATCAAGGCGGTCCTGCAAACGGTTGAGGTCGGCAGCGTGGGAGGCATCCTCCCCCTGAGATACCGAACCAAGGATCACGCCTACCAGTGCGGCAACGACGAATGCCAAAATAGGTCGCACATCAACACTCCCGGCCCGCACCGCTCCTCAACGACATTACCGCTTCTGGGAATATCGGTGCGATTACGCGGAATGTGATGAAATTCCGATTCGCTTCGGGCATATCACGAGCGTAATGCGCATTACTCTCCGTTAGGAAGGGATCTTCCGGCCAGCGAAACTTTGCCGATGTTGCGGGTTGTAGGGACGGTTGCGACGCCGGAGTCGAGAGTCGCTCTGGGAGGCTTCCGTCATCGTCCGTTTTTTCATGTGTCTGCGCCAAACTGGCCCGAAGTCTTCTACGACCTGGATCCCTTTGGCGCATGCTGGTCGAGCCCCAATGGCTGGGTGGCAATATGTCCCGACGCGCCGTCGATGTGCACAATCGTTCCCTCGGGAAGCAGTCGCTGAGCGTGCGCTAGTCGCACCACCGGAACTCCCAATTGCCGAGCGACGACGGCTACGTGAGATAGCATTCCGCCATACTCGGCAATCACACCAGCAACCGTTGGCAGGTGTGATAGCAGCGACGTTTCCAATGATTGACTGACAACGATCCACGGGATATCCCGCGCCTGACCCAGTTCGTTACGCAACCAACGTTCCGCCTCCGACGTTGACCATCGAGCCAAGACCCAAGCTGGATGATGTTGGTCGAGATACGTACGGTCAAGAAAGTCACCGGCACGGTCTGCAGACGGCCCGGCGTTTCGTTGGATGCAACTCCGTTGATCCTGGTCGCCGTAGGTGGCGCTCGCCAATTCCCACTCGTTGTCGCCACGATGGCCAAATCGACCGAGAAATTCATCCCAGGTCCACTTCCCATCGGCGACAAACCGCAGGCCCGACGCGGCCGACACCGGCCAAGCGACCGAATTATTAAGCAATTGCGCGGTGATGTGGCTCGCCGCGGACGATTCGCCGACGAACTTTCCGATTTGTCGTTCCAGCTCGGATGCCGCCATGGCGGCATGCACCGCCCATCCCAACGTTTCGGCGGCAAGAGGGCGAATGACGAAGTCGGCGATCTGGTTGGATAACACCATCAACTCGATCGCGTCCATTCGTTGCGTCAACTTGAAGCGATGTGCTGCGAGCCAATCATCGAAATCTTTGAGGACGCGCTGTTAACTCGAGTATCAGACACCCTAATTTGAGTATTCGAGTATTTCAGACGAGTATTTCAGACACCCTACTTTGAGTATTTTGTCCAGTTGCTCGGCTTGGTCGAGGGATCCATTCTGTTCCGGGTGTCGCGGATGTGCCCGTTTACCGATCGTCGGTTTTTGGTCATTGTGCACAATGCTTTGTGGTTCGAGGTATTCGGACTAGGCAAAGTCGGGAAAGGCCCATTGAGGTCCAAATTATAGACTCTCCATTTACCTCTTCGTAGACTCTCCATTTACCTCGTCCTGCTGCCAAACAACGCAGCGCATCCGCTGGTTGGGCATTTTCTCGTCTTGGCGATTGCCAGGGACATAGATAGCTCCGGCCGATCCCCCGGCCGATGAGTAAACCATCGACACCCGAACCGAGGTCGCACGCCATAAG
>JAGQPD010000242.1 GCA_020426865.1 Planctomycetales bacterium | reverse complement strand
ATCCGAGCGACATAATATCCAAACGCATGCTCGAACCGCTCTCGAGTGCGGACGCACGCATCCAGATAGCGGTCACCATCCTTCATCGTGTCGATCGACAGGTGTCCCTGGCCATCCAGCGACACCGCCTTGGGAGTCCACCAACCATCGCGGCGACGCATGTCGGGTATATCCCACTTGGCATCGTCCAGCCGAGTTCCATTGAATTCGTCACGCCAGACAAGCTGCCATGACTTACCGGAGGGGGCCGGCGGCAGTTGATCGTGGTCTTGCCGCATGTGATCTTTATCTGATCCGACAGCCTGATTGTTGAACGGATCGGTTTGAGCCACCGCGATATGTGGGGCGGCAGACAATGCCAATAACATTGCCGCAATCATGAGGGCCGTCGGTGTGCGATTCATTCCCATTTGCTCCTGGCCACAAAACCAAGTTCCAATCCGTTACGCAGCTACCCGGTCATCCTCTAAATGTCACCGATCACTTCGTCGAAGAACTTGACAAAATTCTTGCGGTCCGGTCCGTCCAAGAATTTGATGGCCGAACTGGGATGACGGTTCATCTGTCCGGTAATATTGTACGGGACGAGGGCGCCCCAGGTGAGCGTTTCATGCAATGGTTCGACATACTCCTGCAATAACCGGATCACCGGTCGTAGTTTGAACTTGGGATTTCGCAAAAATCCCAACAGTAACTCGGTGGGACAATTTCCAGCGCCGCGTCCCAAGCCACCCATCGTGCAATCGGCGCGGTTGGCGCCCAGGATGATCGCCTCGATGGTATTGGCAAATCCCAGCTGCAGGTTATTGTGAGCATGAATCCCAATGTCCTTGCCAGTCCCCGCCATGGCTTCCGCATACTTCTTGTAAAGTATGTCGACCTGCTCGCGATACAAGTGCCCAAAGCTATCGACGATTACCATCGCCAGTGCCGGCGTCGGCTTGATTGCTTCTAAAACCGTATCGATTTCGGTTTCACTGATGTTGGAAACTGCCATCAAATTAGCCGTCGTCTCGTATCCCAACTCGTCCGCGTGGTGGATCATCTCCACCGCTTCCGACACCTGATGGGCGTAAAAGGCGACGCGGATCATGTCGAGTACGCTATCGACGCGAGGTACGATTTTTTCCTTCCAATCACTTTTGCCGGCGTCGGCCATCGCTGTCAACTTCAGGCCCGTCTTTTCAGCATCGTGACCACCGAATAAGCGATTCAGATCGTCTTCCTCACAATGCCGCCACGGCCCGAAGTCGCTGACGGGAAACAATCGTATCGAATTCTTGTAGCCTACTTCCATGTAGTCGATCCCCGAGGCGACACACGTTTCGTAAACCGCCTTGACGAACTCGTCTGTAAACTTGTGGGCATTGATTAAACCGCCGTCGCGAATCGTACAGTCGAGGACCTTCAACTCAGGTCGGTAGGTAATCCAAGGTGCGCTGGCCGGCATGTTCCGCATTCTCCCAGGGTTCGAAATACCTTCTGCAAACACTCAATTATAGCTTCTGCAAACACTCAATTCTGGTTGCCCAACCACACGAACGCAAGTCCCGGAATCGACTTCCCACTGCCAATCGACGTCAACGTAGAGATAGTCGCCGCCGCCGATCCCAGGTATTGCCCAGGCCTATTGACGCTTCGGAGTCGATGTGTTAAAAAAACGGCACTTACGCATCGCGCGAGCTTGGCGACGTGAAGCAATTATTGCGTAAGATCGCGGGTGTATTTGTTGGGGGAATCGCATGGCTGAGAGCGAATTGAGCAAGCGCGAGCGACAGATCATGGACATCGTGTTTCAATTGGGCGAGGCGACGGCGGCAGATGTGCATCAGCGATTGCCCGATCCACCAACGTATACGGCCGTCCGTACGATGATGCGACTGTTGGAGGAAAAAGGGTTGTTGCAGCACCATATCGTCGGCCGCCGTTATGTCTATTCCCCCGTTCGCTCGCCGCAGGCCGAAGGGCGATCGGCATTACGTCGTGTGATTAGCGTGTTCTTCGGTGGTTCGCTCGAAGATGCCCTTGCCGCCCATCTTAGCGATCCCGCACTAAAACTGGATTCGGCCGAAATGGAAAGGCTTCGTAGCGTTATTGAACAAGCGAATGAAGCCACGAGTCGCAACCGATCGGCCAAGAGTAAGCGGAAGGGACAACGATGATCGTGACTCTTCTTAAGCGAGCGGTATTGATGGCAATGCTCTCCTGTTATGGGGTCGAGTGCACGGCCCAGGAAGCGCAGCGCGGGGCGTTATTGATCGGCAATGTGCATGATCCGAACGGCGTTGCACTTGCCGGTGTCCGTGTCGATATCTCTACGGCAGCACCGCGTGTCGGGCACGGCCTCTTTTGCCCGAGTTGTTATCTCGATTGTGCCAAATGGACGACAACGGATGACAAGGGACATTTTCAGTTCGTGGAACTCAATAATGCGCTCAAATTCCGTTTAGTCCTCTCCGCGCCCTCCCGGACGACGCTGCAAACGGATTGGATCGATCCGTGGAAAAGTCCGGTGAAGATTACTCTACTGCCGCGTCCGGACGATCTCGACCCTTCGAGGCTCGTCACGGGTATCGTTACCAACAGCCGCGGGAATCCTGTTGCGGGCGCCTTGGTTGCGCCACATGGTGCGAAGTCGGTGTCGCGTCGTTGGTGGGGCAACGTTGAAAATGTGGACATTGCTGTGACGGATGAAGAAGGGCGATTCAGCACCTACTTGCCTGATGAATTGTTGGCAGTAGATATTGAGGTAACTTCGGCAGGGTACTGTGGCACGCAGGTACCACTGCTAGAACCCGGCAAGTCGCCTGCAACGGTCGTGTTGCCGGATGGTGCACGTGTCGTCGGAAAACTAGTCCACAACGGGCAGCCAGCGCGGGCCATGGATGTAGCTGTCGTGCAGGTCGATCGGTCGGCCGGCGATGGGATATTCATAGCGGCCGTCGGTGCTGTCACCAATGACGACGGTTCGTTTCAATTCGACAATCTTCCTGCCTCGCAGAAATACTGCATCTACTCTGTTGTCGGTGAAGCGAGGATGGGGAGTAGCCAACTTGTGCTGGCCGCAAAGACTTTTCTCGTACCCGCGGATGGCCAGCAGCGCGATCTGGGTATTCTGGAGGTAACACAGCCAATTACCGTGCGAGGGCACGTGCAGCGATTGGACGGCAAACCGCTGCCGAATGACTTGAAGCTGTTGTTTGGTCGCGACCCCCCCTGGGACTTGGTCGCCGTTTCCGTCAATGCCGACGGGACATTCGTCGCCAAAGGGCTGCCGCCCGAAACATACGAGATCCGGTTGAGCCACCAAGGACTGTTGATTGCCGACGAGAAGACACGTTTTCAATCGCTTGGGCCAAATTCCTTTGGGATTCGCCTGCATCATTCGATCGACGACCTAGCCATCCCTGTTCGAGGAGAATAGCCATGCCTGACTGGCCGACTGCGTTGGGGGAATGGGCAATCCGTGCAACCGCTTTGCTCGCCTGTGGATACCTCGCGGGTCGATTGGCCCAACGGTGGTCGGCTACGCTCGGACACCAGTTGCTGGTTGCCACAAGCATCGGAGTCCTGCTCATTCCTGTGTTGCCGAAACTGCACATCGTCCCCTATTTCCGTGTGCCAGCCAGATGGTCCACAGAGTCCACGGCCGTGTTGCCTAGACCGCAACATTCAGATCAACGTGAATCAGACGCCGGGAATGGGTTACAGGACGCATCTGGGCCTGCCGAATTGGGTCGCATCGATAACACGGACGGCAGCACCAACTTTGATCGCGTGACCGGCAGTCACCGTCAAATTGCAGAAGATCCTCGCCAACCACATGGCTCGATGGATGCACCTGTTATTGCGAGAGGAATGGCGGCAGATTCCGCGACGCAGAAGACCGGTGAGCGAGTTGAGTGGTGGCGTGTTGCCACAATCATGTGGTTGATTGGCGTAGTCTGTTTCCTCGTGCGTTTCTGCGTTTGTGTCGTGTCGTTGGCGATAAGCCTTCGCAAATGTCGTTGCGCATCCGACGAAATCAAGTACATGGTTCACGCTTTCGCGGTTGCTGTTCCATGTCGTGTGCGGATGGATGTGCGAGTTAGTTGTCCCGGTGCGATGCCGGCGGCCTGCTGGCTAGGGCGGTGGTTTATTGTTTTGCCCAGCGACATAGCGTGTTGGCCTGAGCCATGGCGGCGTTTGACCGTCTGGCACGAGTTGGGACACATTATGCGCCGGGATGCATGGACCGACCTGTTCGTGCAGATGGTTTTTTGCGTGGCCTGGCCGCATCCACTGATGTGGTTGCTCGTGCGGGATGTCCGCAAGCTTAGGGAACGGGCCTGCGATGAATGGGTGCTGCAACGGCGGATGATCGAGCCGCACGATTATGCCCATGGTCTACTGAATGTTGTTGATCAGTGTCGTGGGCCCGGTTTCGTCTTGGCGTCGACGATGTCGAAGAAAGGCGATTTGGAATCGCGACTTAAGTGGATTCTCTCTGCCGCTTGTAGGTCACAGCCTCGGCGATGGGTTGCGCGTCTCGCGATGTCCGCGATTGCCGTCGCCGCGATTGCCACCGCGGCAACCACTGAATCGTCATCAGAATCGAGCGATACGCCACATCGCGTGCTCGTTAATTCCGAACCGACGTTGGCCATGCCGACGCTGAACATTTCGGGGCGCGTTGTTGACCAGCAGGAGAATGGGCTTGCCGGAATGCACGTTGTATTGCGAACGACACACGCCATGTACGGCGCCGATCGTTATCGTGACGTACTTGCTAAAACGGTCTCAACAGCGGACGGACGTTTTGATTTTCAGAACGTGGGGGTGCCGCCGCGAATGACGGATGTGCTATCTCGATTGCGTTCTGGTATCGAAGGCGTTCACGTCGTAGCTTGGGGTGGAAGCAATGGCGTTGCATGGCTACCGATTACGGATTTCACGGCAACCAACGTGCAAATCAAGCTTTCGGAGGCGGAAGAAGTTTCGGGTGTTTTGGAAGATAGCCAACATCAACCATTGGATGGCGTAAGGCTCGTGGTGACAGGTTTCTCGCGCGGGACGACCAACTTCAGTCATCAGCTGAATCGGCCTGATGAAATGTCGCTCGAGTTGTCCGGATTGCAGTTCCAGACGACGACCCGCGACGGTCATTTTCAATTGGAGAATATGCCGCAGGACTGTCGTGTGTTTGTTCACTGCGAGGGACCATTCCGCGGTTACACGGCATTCGTTGTCGATACGGGGAAACGAGGCCTTGCGAAGATCGGGTTCGAGGAGGTGTCAGATTTTGAGTTGGACGTCGTACAGTCGCCGATTCGATATCAAGCAGAAGTCGTGCCTGCAATTCGGCTTCAAGTCGTCGATAGTGACGGTGTCTCGATTGCCGGCGGAGTCGTTATGGTTTCCGGTCCCGACGGATCGTACCGGCAATGCGATGTAAGCAAAGATGGTGAGGCCATCGTTCCAGTAGCAGCACCTGGTACCCATCGCGTGTTTTATCGCCCAGCCATACTGGGTGAGTACCTCGAAGTATCGCAAGAGTTCCATCTGACCTCCGAAGATGGGAAAAGACATGAGCTGCGGCTGCCTGAGTCGCGTCAGTTGAGGGGGCGAGTGGTGGAGTCCTCGACGGGTCAACCACTCACGGGGGCACATGTCATTGCTTGGAAGGGTGACGCCACCAACTACTCCGCGAGAGTGGCTGCACACGGAATATCAGGGCACGATGGATTTTTTCAGCTGGCGATCGGTCAGGGCGATTGGCGGTTGGCCGTCGATCGCGAATTGGACGGGTATTGGATCCCCCCTCTCGACGAACGAACCGCTAAGCTCTGGGGCGGGCCACCATTGACGCCGGTGAGTGTGCATGTTACCGAAGTGTCGCTCCCTCAGGATGTCGCATTGAGGCTCGGCAAAGGGCTGTGTGTCACCGGCCGGCTACTCGACGAAAATGGCAGACCGTTGGCAAATATTCCTGTTCAGGGGCGGAGCCTTGACTTTCCCCACGGTACCAAGAATGCGAAGACCGACCAATTTGGCCAGTTCGTCCTGGAGGGCTTGTCACCTTACGGTGCCGTTCAAGTAAACACACTATCGCCCGACGGCTATGCGGAGCAGCGACTGGATGGCACGCCAGATCAACCTTGGGAGGAGACGCTGGCCAAAGAGATTGCCTTGCATTGGAAACATGGAATTACGTTGACGGGACGAGTTGTTCACGACAACCAGCCAGTGTCTGGTGTCGTCATAAAAGTGACGAAAGCCCCGCCACGGAAACCAGGAGAAGATGGGACAATGTACCTACTCGCCGCCGAGACGACTACCGATGCCGAAGGCCGGTATCGCGTCGCTGGATTTCAAGAGGGGGAGCGGTACCACTTCGAGGTCGTAACGAGCGACAATCTTCAAGTCAGAGACTGGCACCATCAAAGCCCCTACGCGCCCAGTGTGAACGCGAATGGGAGGACCACAATCGAGCTGCCCGATGCCGTCCTGGTGAGCAACGGCCAGCGCCTTTCCGGTATCGTCGTGGATCCGCAGGGTAACGCCGTCGCCGGTGTTACCGTTAGCGCGCATCTTGCCGCTGGAGGTATGTTGTCGCGTCCCCAACGAGGTCCGCCTCCATGGACCGAAACCGACGACCAAGGGCGCTTTCAGCTGACGAACCTTCCCGACGAACCGATCGAACTCATGGCATATATAGCATCCCCCCAAGGCGGGCGTATTCGATATCCGAGCAAATTCCGCCCTCCACTCAACTCCACCGACATTCGCATGATACTTGACCCCTCGCTGGGAGCTGGCGTCGAGGACTTGGATGAGGGACTGACATCAGAAGAGCAACGATAGGCGGAATGTCGCGATGACTGTCCATCACGCCGCATACCTCGAACCTCGAGGTATGCGGCCAGTTTTTTCTAGTGGTCGTGAGGTTCCTCGTCTTACCTCTCGAAGCCATACACGGAGGCGCCACCAAGCCAACCTTCGAAGTCGTCGTTGGTGCCGCTGTCACCGTTGATTGAGGCACGCCCGAACGTGATGCCACCGTTGGCACGGAACGTGTCGTTGCCACTTCCAAGGTTGGCGTACAGGTAGTCCGTGACCTTGACGTTCCGGAGAATCATCGTGTCGGTCGATCCCTGACCGTACAAATAGATGTCGTCGGCGTCGACACCATACAGGTCAATCGTGTCGCTCTGCTCGCCGCCGGCAATGCTCACGTCGTCGCCGACCTTCACGTTGTTGATGTCGATCGTGTCGACGCCACCATTGGTGGAAATCCGAAGATCGTCGTCGACGTCCACGTTGGTGATGTTCACCTGGTCCCATCCGCTGGACGTGTTAACATTCAGATCCCAAACCCCGGAGGCCGTGCCGACGTCTGAGTTGATGACCGTTACGAACGCGCCACCGCCGGTCGTACTCAAGTTCATGGCGCGGTCTGTTGTGGAGTCCGAAACGGTAAGCGACTGGCGAACGCTGTTTTCGATCGGGCCTCCACCCAGGTTGACGTTCATTTCGTGGTTGACGTTCGTACGCACTACGGCGACCTGGTCTTGGTCGTCTCCCGTGTTAATCGTTAGCGGCCGATCTCTGGAACCCGTCGTCGTACCAATGTTGGAGTCTTCAACGGTCACGACGTCGCGCCCGCTTTCCGTGATCACGGATACCTGGCCATTGGTGCGGACGTTATCGATGAGCACATTGTCGTGGCCACCGCGGGAATTTATACTAAGCTGGTCGATATCGCTGTTGCGAATCTGGATTGTTTCCGATAGATCGGATGTGCGGACCGAGACACTTCCGGTGAAGTCGGATCCATTGAGGAACACATTCGTACGCCCCCCCTGAAACGGGCTGTCGACCCCTAAGTCTTCAATATTTCGAATCGTTCCGACACTCAACGTGTTGAGCCCAGTTCCTAGATTCACGTTAATCCTGTCAACCTGTGACGCATTGAATTGTCGTAGCGTACCACCTCCTTCAAACTCCGTCCCATTAAGTGTTTGGACGCGCACGACCCCCGTTGTCGGTTGGCTGATGAACACGCTATCGTTTTCGCCATTCCCCTCCAACGAAAGGACTCCGGTCGCCACGTCTAGACCAAAGCCAACGTCCATCACTCTTCGCTCTTCCAAAGATTCCCAACCCAACGGTTTTCTTGTGCTTCGTCGTTTCATATCATCGCCCTCACTGTGTTTGGTGCCGAGGTAGGTCACGCGGGCCGAAACTGCTTCGCCCGCTAAAGTCCACAGCGATAGACGCGACGATGTGTTACAGTATCTCCGTGTACAAAAACGCAAATAACCCGTTTTTCCCGACAAACAGCGGAATGACAGGGTCGAATTATTTCTGATAAGTATATATATGTATACTAATTCTGGAGGGGCTAGGTGATACGTATGCTACCGTGATTTCGGCACGCAGTTGCACTTGCCAGAAGTCTACGCGAAAGTCGTTGTTGCAGGTGCGGTGACGGTGAGCGATACGGTCGTGAAGGTGTAATCTGGTGCGGGTCTCTTACGGCAGACGTCGCTATTTCTTGGCGGCGAAAATCATTTAATACCGCCAGGTCGCACCGATTGAAAGGCCGTGAAGCCAGGCCGGTGATCCCTGTGGCGTGAAAGTGGGCGTGGTGGCCGTAGGGTTAGGGCTGGCGCTGACGAGCGTCCCGTCGACACGTCGATCGATTATCGCCCCTGATCGCCAGACTTGCGGCATGAAGAAATACGTATGTCCCACGGTCAACCACAGGTGGTCATTCCATTGATAGTAGATGTTGTTCGCAAATTCAGGCCAGATAACCGCTGCCCCCGAATCATATTGGCCCATGTTCGTTGTCTGTGCCAACAGCGCGCCCGGTCTGGTCGAGGTTGGTGATCCGGGCACGGTGACTTGTGTCTCGCCATCGATCGTGGCTTCGCGGTCAAGGTATCCGAGCATTAATGAGCTTGTCGATTGCAGCAGCCACCGATGACGCTGGAAAGTACAGATCAAGCCTAATTGGCTGCCATAGAAGTTGTTGGTTGTTTCAAACGTGTCCCTCAAATCGAATTGAGTACCGGGCGTCACCAGTCCGCCACCTTGGGCGGTAAGTGATTCCCGCAATTCCAGCCGGTCGTTCAATCGCAAATAGCGAAAGCCAGCCAACAGTTCGAAGCGACGCCCAAATTGTTGGCTAGACATCTCGCAGCAGTGCAGGTTGTAACGCATACTGGGAGCGATCGACAGCAACGAACCTGACGTATCGGCGACGATTTGACCACTTGCCAAGCCGGGCAGCTGCAGGATCTGACTGTCTTCGCCGTTGACCAGTGGGTTTGTATTGAAGAAGGGCCGAGCGAGGATGGCCGAGTCGTCACCAACGATCGTGCGACCACTCGAGTCGTCACCGAGTCCAAAGATATCGAATTGTGCACCGACGATCTGTTCGGGATCGAACCATTTGCCGATTCTCAAGCGGGCACCCAATCGAGCTCGGTCGCCAAGCAGCTCATCGCCGTAGATCACCGAGGTTGTCGGTTGCCCCAGGACGCCTGCCACATTGCCGGGTGTTCCCGCCGGGCTGGTCGTCACCATTGCCGGTGTGTTGTAGCCACTGAGCCAGCCAACCAACAGATCGGTTTCTACCCACAGCGGCTGGCCAGCGCCGTCGCAGCTACAGAGGCCAGCGTAGGCCGGGTTGCACGACCATTGCCAATGTTCGCGGGACATCCACCGCGGCCGTTGGAACTTCGGCACGGCCACGCGTGGCAGGTGCCAGCGTTTTGTCTGCAAGCCGTTCGTGCATGACTCGACTTCTACTGGCTGATCCCAACTCTGTTTGACGGGTATGAGACGGTTTTCACTATCGGGATCGACCCGATACTCGTCACCGGCGTCCGGCAGTCGCTGGAGGATCTCCGGCATTGGGTCGATGAGTTGGCCGAGGGGCGCCCCGGCGTCCGCATTGGGCACAACGTCGTTTACGACGCTGGCTTCTTGGCCGTTGGCGGCGCACGCCCACATCACGGCAATCAATGCCGCTGTGGTTATCCTGAAGTGCGGGAAAACCGTCGTAGCCCCGGTTGCTGGTTGTTGTGGATCCCTTTGGATGCGTCCGTGCATCGACAAAACTCCTGTCTCTTACAGCCAATCGCCAAGCAGTTTGAATACGTAGTCCACGGTCGACATATCGGCGGTCGGGGTGTGGCCCGACTTTGCGATGGCCGTGATCTCCTCGAAGTCCACGGCACTATGTCCGCGACCGTCAAGCTGTGCAATGTTATCGTGTCCCCGGAGTGTCTCCGACGCTGCCACATTGGCAAAAATCCCCAGGTCATCACCTTCTCCACCGTACGCTTCTGTCGTGGTGAAGTTGACCGCCGTTACCCGACCGCCATCACTGGTAAAGGTCGCCCGATTGTCGGTAGACGCGAAGATGTCGTTTCCAGCTGTGCCAGTGAACACCGTCCGGCTAGCTCCAGTCGGTGTCGCGGTTACATAGTGCTCCGCGAATTCAGTTACACGGATGGAAGTAAGGTCGTGCGCGAAGGTCGCTGTCTCGCCGTCGTAGTGGAAATTCGTGACAAACGTGCCGCCTCGCATGTAAGCCCGATCGACGCCCCCACCGCCGCTGACATGTACCTCTTCGGCTCCGGTAATGACATAGTCATAGCCGTTGCCGAACATCCGTACTCGACGTGGTGAGGTCACCAGGCGATCGTTGCCGACGCCTCCGGCCAATTCGGCGGTCGACGTGCCAGACGCCGAAACAACGACTTTGTCGAACGTGGCGACCGATAAGGTGGTTTCGCTGGAAACCAATTGCAATTCATCCGGTGTCGCGAAGATGGTGGAGATTTCGGCGGTATCGAACAGGCTGGCAGTATCGCGACCGGTAGTCCCGTCGACCCGCACGTCCGCGAATCCACGGACGCGATTATCGTAGCCGCTCCCCACCATCGTGCTTATCGACGGGCGTCCAACAAAGCGGTCGCGACCCGGCGAATCGAGGAATGTGGCCGTATCACTTCCCGCGGCGGAGTTGACGTCTTGGAAGGTGAAACCGACGGCGGTGACTTCGTAACCGTCGCTCACCAACGTCGCGTTTCGCGGGCCAATCGTCAACGTGTCATTGCCCGATGAGTCCGCGATTGTCAGACGATCGCGAGCCTGCTGGGAGTACGCTGTGACATGTGAAACACCGAACAGACGGTTGCGATATTGTGGCCCGTTCATGTCGACGCGATTGGGTTGGATCGAGATGCGATCGGCGCCCTTCGAGTCGAACAACACGGCCTGGTCATTGCCACCGGCGGTAAGAAGGTCGATAAAGTCACCGTCGCGAACATTAATGGCATAGTCCGGTCCGATCACGGTGGCGCTCTGGTACGACATGGTGACGATATCGTCGCCGTCTGTCGTTTCCACCCGAATCGTATCGACTCCCGCTCGGCCGTAGATATCGATCGCGGCGATCTCGCTGGTGCTGAACGTGTACCGCTGGTCGTTCACGCGAACGGAGTACTGGCTACCGTTCAATTTAACGGAGATTACGTCGGCCTTCCGCGTTCCGACGACGATCACGTGGTCATCTTCCTGCAGGATCAATGCCGTCAGATCCGTTTCGCGGACACCGATGGCGGGAACGACCGGAGGAGTATTCGGAGCACGGACGCTGGCGCCGCCCGGTTGCGCGGAGGCAAAGAATGAGTCCTTGCCGATCGCTGTGGCGGTGAGGCCGCGCTCACCAAAATTGTATTCGACACCTGTGTCGCCGGACCCAGGTGCGACGGTGAATTCGTTCTTGACTGGAGTTGTGCCGCCGAGACTCCCCAGCGTATCGAGACCGTCAATGAAGTCCGCCGGTTGAACTTGGATGATCGAATAGATACCCGGGACGAGCGACGTGAACTCATAATAGCCGAACGAATCGGTGGTCGTCGAAAGTGAGCGAATCGCTCCCGTGATATCGACGCCCGTCAACTGAATTGTCACATTGGGAATACCCAGCTCGGTGGTCTGAAAGATCCCGTCGTTGTTCGTGTCGACGTAGGAGAATCCCGAGAGCGTTGCTCGCGGAATCGGCGTGACCGTGGGATCGTCGGGATCGCTATCGGAGTTAGGATCGATGTTGGTGGGGTCGAGCGGATCATCCGAGATGTCGCTGACGATCGCCGTCGATGGGTCCACCCCTTGCACCGTCGTAAAGTTGACGAGACTGCCGTTGATCAGCACGGAGGGATCAGCATCGGGATCAACCTCAACAGTCATCTGTACGTCGAACGACTGGCCGGCATCAAGGTAGCCGCTCAAGCCGTCGAACATATTCGTGTTGGTGCCGATGCCGGAGAACGACGAGTTGACGGTGGGTAGTGCGGTGGCGTTAATATTTGTCAGCTGCGGCATTTGTGTGACACGTTGGAAGGCTGATCCGAACCGCGTCGCTAAGTCGTCGAACAGAGAGAGGTTCGTCAAAGGCGAGCTGCCGCGGTTTTCGACGCGCAACACGTACGTGATATCAAACAAACCGTGGACGCCGCTGGCTGCGGGGACCGGTCCTTGGGCGACCCGCTTGGATACCCAAATATCCGAAATGGACACAAACGTGGGGTCATCGGGATCGCCATCGGTGTTCGGGTCGGTGTCGGTCGTGTCGGTTGAGTCATCGGATATGTCCCGGACGATCATGTCGACGGGATTGAGTCCGGTTGCGGTCGCCGAGTTGAGATAACCTCCTCCGACGCGGATGCCGGTAGGTGCGTCGGGGTTGATCTCAACTACGACTCGCACCACAATCGTCTCGCCGGAGCTCAGCAGGCTCGATGCCGGTGCGGTGTTGTCGAACATTTGGCTAGTGCCCGAACCCCCAGCGTTTCCATCGAAAGCGGCATTCACTTCGGGGACGTCGCTGGCACTGCTGCTGAGAATCGCGATCGGTTGGCCAGCTTGGGGCACAACCCGCACAAAGGCCCCGCCGAAATGCAACAGGAAATTGTCGTCAAGCTGCACGGCGTGAAGCGGGTCAAAGCCGGTGTTTTCGATCGTATAATCGTAGGTGACGTCGTAGTTGCCGGCCACGCCGCTACTCGCCGGAACGGGCGTGCCGATCGCATTCTTGATCAGCGAGATTCTTCCGGAAATCATGCCGAAATCTTCAACCGTGTTGACTTCGCCGGGTGCCAAAAAGAACGTGTGCGAGTTGTCGGGGACCGTGTCGCCGTCCAGGTCAGTGGTCGACAACACGGGGTTGATCCCCGAAACGTCGACCGTATGTGTTCCAGCGGGTACGTTGGCGAAGCCGTAATTGCCAGTCGCGGTTGTGGCAGTCGAACGAGTGAAGTCGGGCATGCCGTCGCCATCGAGGTCGATCTGCAAGTCAACCGGCATGTTGACGACCCCCGGCTCGCCCATGTCTCGAGTGGCAGACCCATTTCTGTCGTAGTAGACGTCGTCACCTACGAACGCAGTACCCGTGTAGCCAAAGTCGACGTTGCGGCGATGGCGGTCCGCGGCCAGTGCGATTTCAGAGACCAAGGGGATCGAACCAATACCGTCGTCCCGATGGTAGGTTTGCGCAGTTCCCACCGGCGTGATCGTGGATACTCGATAACGACCGGCAGGCAAGGTTGAAAATAGATAAAATCCATTCGAGTTGGTGAGTGCCGACTGCGTAAAATCATCGGTCGTCCCGAATGTGCTATCAGCACCAGCTCCCACCACGATAATTGGGACGCTGGGATAGCCAGGCTCGCCAGGATCTTGGACCCCATTGGCATCGACGTCGTACCACACGCGATCACCAATGCTGCCCGTGCCGCGGAAACCAAAGTCGACGTCCGTGCGTGTCTGACCGGGCGATAGTTGAATATGAGCGACGCCGTCAATCAGCGCAGGGCCAGCGGACGCATCGTCCGTATCTGCTGATGGCGTCATGCCACTGGTGATCGTCGACGTGTCGACCATCACCGTGAAATCGCCGGCGGGCAAATGGTCGAATTGATAGTGTCCCGCCGCATTGGTATTCGTCGTGATCGTAAAATCGTCGCTGGTCCCGGCGATTGCGTCACTCCCCAAGTATCGCAGTTCGACACGCGCTCCCGCGATTGCCGGTTCGCCCACGTCTTGTAGGCCATCAGCGTTCACGTCGTGCCAGACATAGTCGCCCAGGCTGCCTGTTCCGCGATAGCCGAAGTCGAGATAGTTGATGCTCTCGTCGGTAATCGAAGTCTGGACAAAATTGTCGAGCGTCGAATCATACTCGTACGTGCCGACAAGTCCCGGAATCTGCGACGTATCTACGGTCACGCGATACGAAGACATGTGGAGACTCGCGAAAAGATACAGTCCGTTAGCGTCTGTCGTCGCCGTCCGGACCACGTTATCGGCCGGCGTGTTGTAGTTGCCGTCGAACCCGGGCCATGTCAACGTGACCGTTACTCCAGGTAGCGGCGGTTCGATCGTGTCGGGAATCGCGTCCCCGTTGGAATCGTACTGATTGCGGGTGCCATCGCCATCCAAATCGAACCACAGTAAGTCACCGAGCGTGAATTGGCCTGTCACACCGAAATCGACGTCCGTGCGGTTGCCGCCTGCCGTCGACATAATCACGTGCGCGATACCGTCCACCACTGGCGCGGAATCGTCAGTGTCAGCTGTGTTCGACGACAGGAACACCGGTAGGTCGAACGGATTGTGACGTACCTCAAAATTGCCCGCCGGTAGTCGGTCGAATTGATACAATCCTTGACTGTCAGTGACGGTTTGCAGAAAGATATTGTCGTCGGTTGTATTAATGTCGCCATCCACACCGGCATATTCTAGGAGTATTCGCACACCCGCGATGCCAGGTTCAGGAGTGTCGGCAAGTCCGTCGCCGTCGGTGTCGCGCAGGTTGCGCGTGCCGTCGGTGTCCACGTCGTACCACAACAGGTCGCCCAGCGAGAGTGTGCCGGTGAAGGCAAAGTCTGCATCGAAGCGATCGCTACCGGCGACAACAATGTTCGCCATTCCGTCGATGTTCGCGGTCCCCAACGCAATGTCGTCCGTATCGGCCGTTGGCACGACACCAGCCGGCAATCCCGTCGGTCCGACAGTGATTCGATAATTCCCTTCATAAAGTTCCCGGAACGCGTAAAACCCCGTTGCGTCCGTCGTTGTGACCATCGGACTAGGATCATCGAGCGTACCGAAGAGCCCATCGAAGCCGGCAAACTGCAGCGTGACCTCGACGTTGCCGATCGGCGGCTCGCCGTCATCGATCCCGTTGGCGTTGGTATCGAACCAGACATAATCGCCGAGATCGTAAAGTATCTCGCCGAAGTTCTGATTCGTTAGTCCCGCCAACGGGAGCGTGGCCGCAATGGAATTGGGGGTCGAGCTGGCGTAACCGCTTGGTTGCGTCTGGACGATCAAATAGTCGCCGGCCGGAAGTTCGTTGAATTGGTAGGTTCCATCCGATGCGGTCAAAGTTGTGTCGATCAACGTTGTCCCGGTACTGTCGTAAAGCGCGATCGTCACGCCGCCGACCCGCGTGGTCTCGCCAGCATCCAGGTCGCCGGCCCGGTCGTCGTCGACGAATACGGTGCCTGCGATCGAAGTACCTCGTTCGCCGAAGTTATAGTTCACACCAATTTCGCCAGCGAGGATCACAATAGACGACAACATGTCATTGCTTGTCACGCCCCCTAGACTGCCCGCCAGATCGAGGCCGTCATTGTAGTTGGCCGGTTGCGTTTCGGTGATCGCATAGGTACCAGCGACCAGACCGGTGAAGCTATAGGTGCCATCCGGTAGTGTCGAAAGCGTTGCGTCGACCGGCTGGCTGTTGACATCGGTGCCGGTCAACCGAATAGACACGTTGCCGATACCTGTTTCACCAGCGAGCGGATCAAAGATCCCATTGTTGTTGCGATCATGGAACACCAGTCCCGCGACGCTGGATGGCACGGGAGTTCGATCCGACGCGATATTGTTCGCGGGATCGAGATCCGGGCCGTTAGTGCCATCGTCGGCAATGCTGACCTCGTTGTAGAGGTCGGCCTGGCGCGTCGAAAGCGGTGCTGGGACGTGCACGGCAAATGCTACCGACCCACTGCCTCCTGTGGCGAGTGCACCCACCGAGAATTCGTAGATTCCTCCGCCGAGATCGGCCCAGCCGGCATCACTGAGCACTGCGTCAAGCGTCGCCCCCGTCGGTAGCGTTTCCTGCAACACGACACCGGTTGCATTTTGATTGCCGATGTTCTCGTAATCGATGGTATAGACCACGCTGGAGCCGACGGTGCCGATTGCACCACCGTCGGTTTTCGTCACAAATAGGTCTGGGGCGCTGTCCAAGAAGTCGACATCGGTATCCGAGTTGTCGCCAGGTGTCGGGTCAATGTCATCATGAGTAACCGTGGCCGTGTTCGTGATACTGTTGATACCAGCCGGCAGCGTTGACAACACAGTGACGGTCAACAGCAACTGGCGCGATTGGTTGGCACCCGATGTGTCGAGCGTTCCGACGTCCCAGACGAGTTGGCCGGTCGCTGGAGTGTAAGTAACATTGGCTGGGTCGTTCGTCGTTACCGAACTGGCGTCGATGCGGTCGATTGGAATCGTATCGTTAACGATTACCCCTGTCGCTGTGTCCGTGCCGTTATTCGTGACAGTGATGGCGTACGTGAAGGTTTGACCCGCAGTGACAAGAACCTGCGAGTCGTCCTTGATGATCGATAGGTCGGGATTGACGATGGTGCTTGACGCTGAGTCGCTCGCAGAATAATCGTTCACGCCGGCCGGATTGCTTCCGTCACGCTCAACTGCCGAAGTGCCAGGGAGGGACGTCCACGTTGCGGCGGCTGTGTTGCTACTGGCGTTGCCGACCTGTGTGCCTGAAGACGTGACCGTGGCATCGAATGTGATGGTGATAGTGCCGCCGAGATCGAGTTGGTTGAACGACAGATCAAGGGTGTTGCCAGCCGAATCGCCAAAGATGGGGTCGCCCGACGCAATTGCCCCCCCAATCACATTGATCGACGACAGGATCAGTGCGTGATCCGCCGGCAATGTGTCGCTCAAGTTGACATCGTAGGCGACCGTGTCGCTATCCACATGGTGAGCGACAACCAGCGTGTAGGTGACCGTCTGCCCCAAATGAGGCGTTGCATCGTCGATCGATTTGGTGATCTGCAGCTTTGGTTCAATCACCTCGACGCTCGGGGCAGCGACAGAACTGGTAGCGTGGGGGACGGCGCCAATCGTCCAGCCAAATATGGCCGAGTTATTTAACTGGGTAGGCGCCGTCGGTGGGTCAGCCCCCTGATTGCCCGAGGTGTTCGCGACCCGCACTGTGTAGTCGATCGTAACGGTCTCGGCGGTTCCGTTGTCGGTATTGGAGTTGGTGAGTGTGCCGAAGTCGAAAGTCAAGGTCTGACTCGTGGTGATACCGTCGCCGATTACTGTGGGTGGCAATCCTGGTAGGGAACTCGTCAAACCGGGAGAAACTACCACGCTATCGACTTGCACAAATTGTAGGCCGAGGTCGAGGTTGTCCGTCCAGCGAGCCGAGTTAGTTGTTCCTTCGGGGACGGTCAACGTCAGGCGATACTGCGCGAGTTCGCCGACTACCGCCTCATTGGCCACGTTGTTGCCAGTGGTCGCGGTATCGTCGATCGAGGTTCCCAGCAACATCTTGGCCACGGTTGGCGAGGCAATCTGTAGCGTGGCACTGGTCGCCGCGTCAACGTACGTATCCAGTCCGGTGCCCGAGCCGGTCCGCTCAATGGCGTCGACCCCGTCATTGGTGGCCGCATCAAGACTGGTCCAGCGTATCGTGGCTTGATTACTGACAATTTGCTCGGGTTGTGCCGACACGTCGAGCGTGCCGTTGATCGTGACCGTTGCCGTGGCACCGGCGAGTAAATCAAAGGTCTGGCCGGTGATCGTCCGCAATTGACGCGTTGGTCCGTCAAATTCGAACAGCGCGGAGATGTCGCCCAACGTCGAGTGCGTGACAGTGAATGAGTTGAGCAGTATTTCGCTGGGAATTGTGTCGAGAAAAGTCGCATCGTAGGCATCCGCGTCGCTGGCGGCCGAATGTTCCACAAGTACGACCCACGTAACGGTGTCGCCGGCATCAGCGGGTGTGGAGGAAGTGAGTGTCTTGGTTGCTTGCAGAGCAGGTTCGATAATCTCCACGTTTGCCGATGATGAGGGAGGCGTACTGTCCGGGGTGACACCACCGCGGTTCCAGCCGAAGATAGCCGAATTGCCCTTCAGGTCACCGATTAATGCACCGTGACTGCTGTTGTCTGCGGTATTCATCACGGCCACAACGTACGTTAACGTGATGGTTTCGGGGGTCGCATTGTTTGTATTGGCATTGCTAATGTCGCCATAGGCGAACGTCAGCTGATAGGGGTTGCCGGTTGAGCCATCGCCGATGATGTTGCCCGTAATGTTGGGGTCGACCTGGGTCGCGTCGGAAAACGCGTTGGTACTGGATGTTAGCCCGGAAGACGCTGTCGTTGACGTGTACGAAACGAATTGCAGACCTGGGTCCAGCGTGTCGACAATCCGAGCGTCTGGCGTCGCACCCTCGGGAATCGTTACCACGACTTGATATGTGATAAACTCGCCAATCGTTGCTTCGTTGTTGTCATTGGCGCTCGAATTGATTCCAGTTCCAATCCGTGTCTTCGTGATCGACGGAGCGGCGACTGTGAATCCTGACGAGTCTGTGTCGGATCCCGTCCGTCCAGTGGGGACACCAACCAGACTGTCCCACGCAAGATCTGCTGTGTTGCTCACGCTTTCATTCGGTGTTGCGGTAGAACGGACCTGCGCCTGATATGTGACGATCACGGTTTGGCCAACCGCAAGTGACGGAACGGTTACGGCGATGTCGGTGTCGCCCACTGAGTTGCCGGACGTTATCGCTCCCGCCACGGTGCCACCGTTGGCAGTGACGCTGCCGTTGACAAAGGCAAGCAGTGGGTCATTGACCAGGTCGGTAATCACTACGTCGTGGGCGGTGGTTGTGGACGCCGCCGTGTGGGAGATGGTCAGCGTATACGTAATCGTATCGTTCGCATCGGCGACGGCAGGACTCTCGATCGTTGCCGATTTCACGATCTGTAGCTCGGGCTCGACCACTGTGACAGTGACCGTGTTCGAGGTCGTCACGGCAAGCCCATCGCTGTCGACGTCAAGTGTTGCCGAGTTATCGAGCGTGGTCAGTCCGGGGAGGAGACCGTTGTTGGCGGGGATATCCTGAGCTTGGGTCGTCACAAGAATCAGGAAGCTATTGTTGCCGCTGTTGTTGTCGTTCGCGACGTTGATCTGATTGAAATCGAACGTAACGTCGGCCCCATTGGTTCCCGTCGACGTTACCGTGGGGCCCGTGCCGGTGATTGCACCGTTGAAGTCGGCCGTGAGAAGACCACTGGATGCCGCGGCAGTCGTCACGAGCGTGCTCGCCGTTATGTCTGCACCGGTAAATCCACTGTAGGCCAGCCCGGAGGGAATCAGATCAATGACTCGCAGACTGCCGATGATGCTTTCGGGAAGGTCCACCACTAAGGCGTATGTAACTGTCTCGCCTATCGTGACATCGCTGCCGACGGTGCTCGATTCGCTTGTGGCGAACAGATGCTTGTTGAAGACGACATCGTTGATGGTGATTGTGGCGGAGTCATTAGCCGCGTAGTCGTGGCGATTGTCGCTTGCGTTTGTACCATCACGTTCGGTATCGTCGGTCGTGTGCGGTGACAGGCGCGGTGGTGTGGCATTGATGCTCGTCCACTGCACATCCCCCTGGGCGGATAGGACATCGGCTGGCGAGACGGTGGGTGCGAGGGTACCCACCACGGTAAGCGTGATGGTGCGTGGTTGAGCGGTCCCGTCAAGCTGGCTGGCCAGCAAGTCGATGTTGCTGGCGGGATTGCGTCGCAATATCCATCCGGTGGCGTCGCTGCCGACGAGTTCAAAATCGCTGGCGGCGACCGGGTTCGTGGTTGATGTGTCGGATACTGTGTAGTTCGAGGTATTCGTGGTCAGTGATGACGCGCCCGCGCCATTAGTCGGCAAGGGGATGGCGAAATCGATATCAAAGGCATCTACGCCACTGGTATTGGTCAAAGTGATCGTGTATTGAACGGTATCGCCGGCGTCGCCAGCGGTGCCATCGTCGAAGGCCAGGTCGCCGTCGGTGTCCAGCCCGACAGAAACGTTGATGTCGATCGATGGTTCGATTACGGTGACGTTTGCCGCGGAAACCGGTCCACCGCTAGTCTGTGAGGTCGTAAAACTGGCCGAATTGTTGAGTGTCGTCGCCGGCGTTTCTCCCTGATTGCCGGATGTGTTCAAGACAATTGCCTGATAGGTCAGGACGAGCGTTTCCGCGGCACCATTGTTTGTGTCCGTGTTGGTAATGTTGCTGAATGACCACTCAATGTCATTTCCGTTGTTGGTGACTGTCGGCGTCGTGTTGCCTACCAGCGCCACCGACGGGGAAACGACCGCTGGGTTTACCAAGTCCATGCCGACGAAGGCCAGACCGGCGTCTAGGGTGTCGTGTATGACCGTCGAAGTTGTCGTCCCTTCTGGGATCGTGAATGTCAGAGCATACGTCACCAGTTCGCCGATCACGACCTCGTTAATCGCATTGTTGGCATGAATGATCTCTGTCGCGACGAGTTGTTTGGCGAGCGACGGTGCGTTGATCGAAACGTTCTCGGTGTCGGAGTCGGCGTAATCGTTGAAACTTCCGCTTCCGTTTCGCTCTCCCGTCGTCGAACCCGCTGCGCCCGGTGTCGTCGATCCCGTCACATTCGGTGTCGTTCCCTGATCGCCGGGAAGACTCGTGTAGGTCAAGTTGGCCGTGTTCGCGATGGTCTCGCCGGCCTCCACTGATGTTTGCAGCGTCGCCGCGTAACTGATCGACACGGTACCGCCCGTCGGAATTTCGTGGATCGTAACGTCCACCGTGTTGCCCGCCGAATTGTCGGTCACTCCGCTGGCCCCTCCGCCAAGAGCGACACTGACCGAACCTGTATTCAAAACGTATTCCGACGGCAGCGTGTCGAGCAGTTGTGCGTTGAACGCCGACGTGCGATTGGTTGCGTTCGAGGCGCTGTACGTTACCGTGAAGGTGATCACATCGCCCCCGTCCCCCGATGTGACGTTGGCCGTCTTCGTAACGTTCGTGATCGACGGTTCAGCGATCCGGACTCTCGTCGTCGTACTGTCTACTTGCACGCCGTTGCCTGTGGTGACACGGGCCACATTGTCGCGGTTGTTCCCGGCGTTATTGGCGACGCCTCCTAGGTCGTTCGTCACGAGTGCGTTGAACTCCAACACGATCAGTTCCAAGCTGGCGTCATCGTCGGTGTTCAAGACGTCCCCGAAAGAGAAGAAGACGTCCGTGCCTGTCGTGTATGTGTCGTTGTCACTGGTGGCACTGGCGGATACCGCCGAATCGGGCAATTGGTAGATCGGTGTGATTGTCGCGACGGTCGTTTCGTCGCCAACCTGAGCTAATGGGTTGCCCGTTCCGTCCGTGGCGGCCAACGTGCTCGAGGTCATGCCGCCCGCGGTATTTGATACGAAGGCAACGGTCGCCGTGTCATCGTCCAGAAACAGCAAGCCGCTAGGAAGCAGGTCCCGTACCTGCAGATTGGGTGAAGTCCCTTCCGGGATCGCGACCTGAGCCCGATACCGTACGATTTCGCCAATGGTCACCTGTTCCACGCCGCCAGTGAAGATGGTATGCGCTTCGGAGGTTGCAGCGATCGACTTAGTGACGGCCATCGTCTGGATCGTCGTGGTTGCGTCATCGGTAAGGTCGGTGGTCGTAAAATCAATTCCACCATCTCGTCCAGAGTAGTTGGTCAACGTTGCCGTGTTGGTGACGACGTCCGTTGGCTGCACCGCGGTTGTTAGCTGCAGGTCGTAGGTGACAACAAGGATATTCGAGCCATCACCGGCTGCAGCGGCGGCGTCGGCACTTCCGATCGCTCCGGGGAACAGCGGGTCGAACACGTCGA
>JAGQPD010000241.1 GCA_020426865.1 Planctomycetales bacterium | reverse complement strand
TGATGAAGGGCTCCAGATAGGCGACCGATTTTTTCATCACCCGGGCCGATTTGACCACCTGCGGCAGGAACATTTTGCCCTCGCCAAACAGGTCGCCCACAACCGACATCCCCGCCATCATCGGCCCTTCGATCACATCCAGGCAGCGTGAGTACTTTTGCCGGGCCGCTTCGGCGTCCTCGACCACGTATTTGTCAATCCCCTTGATCAGCGCATGTTTGAGTCGCTCTTCCACCGGCTGCTCTCGCCATGCCAAATCCTCGGCGGCACTCTTCCCGCCACTCCCCTTGTACTCCTCGGCCAAGGCCAGCAGGCGTTCGGTCGCGTCGGCCCGTCGATTGAACAATACATCTTCCACGTGTTGCAGCAATTCGGCCGGTATTTCTTCGTAGACTTCCAATTGCCCAGCATTGACAATCCCCATGTCCATCCCGGCCTTCACGGCGTGGTACAGAAATGCGGCATGCATCGCCTCGCGAACCGTATCATTGCCGCGAAACGAGAACGAGATATTGCTCACTCCCCCCGAGACTTTGGCACCTGGGCAATGTTGTTTGATCCGTCGCGTAGCTTCGATGAAGTTGACGGCATAGTTATTGTGTTCGTCCATGCCGGTCGCCACGGTCAGGATATTCGGATCGAAGATGATATCTTCCGCGGGAAAACCGATCGATTGGGTCAGTAGTTCATATGCCCGACGACAGATCCGAACTTTGTCATCGATCTCCACGGCCTGCCCGTGCTCGTCGAAGGCCATGACGACAACGGCCGCCCCGTAACGCCGGATCAACCGCGCCCGACGCAAGAATTCGTCCTCGCCATCCTTCAAGCTGATGCTGTTGACGATCCCCTTGCCCTGCAGGCACTTCAAGCCGGCCTCCAGCACCTCCCATCGCGAACTATCGATCATCACCGGCACACGACTGATGTCGGATTCGCCGGCGATCAGGTTCAGATAACGTGTCATCGCACCGGGGCCATCCAGCAACGCGTCGTCCATATTGATATCGATGACCTGCGCGCCCCCGGCAACTTGCTGGCGCGCCACGTCGACCGCTTCATCGAATTTTCCGTCGCGAATGAGTCGCGCGAAACGTCGAGAACCGGTAACATTGGTCCGTTCGCCAATCATCACGAAATTCGATTCCGGCCGCATTTCCAATGGTTCCAACCCGCTGAGGCGCGAACGTTTGGGCGGATGGGGTAGCCGCCGCGGCCCAATTCCCTGCATCGTTTCCGCCAGTGCCCGAATATGGTCCGGCGTCGTTCCACAACACCCCCCCACAATATTCAACCAACCGTTGGCAGCGAATTCACCCAAGATCGTGGCCATCTGAGACGGAGACATGTCATATCCACCGAATTCGTTGGGCAATCCCGCGTTGGGATGGCAACTCACGTGCGTCGAACTGACCATCGCCAACTCCTCGACAAATGGCCGCATCTTTTCCGGCCCCAACGCGCAGTTCATCCCAACACTCATCAACGGCACATGCGATACCGCAATCCAAAACGCCGCAACCGTCTGCGCAGAGACAAACGTCCGGCCGCTGCTGTCAATCGTTGTCGATGCCATCACCGGCAATCGAACACCGCTATCGTCGAAATACTTCTGGATCGCGAATAGACAGGCCTTCAGGTTCAACGTGTCAATCGACGTCTCCGGAAAGAGAATATCCACCCCCCCTTCCACCAACGCCGATACCTGCTCGTAGTAAGATTGCATCAGCTGGTCGAAACTCGCCGCTCGATGCCCTGCGTCCTGAACGTCGCTGGAAATCGAGGCAGTCTTGGTCGTCGGTCCAATCGACCCGGCAACGTATCTGGGCCGGCTCGCATCGCAGTCCATCCACTCCTCTACCGCGCGCCGCGCGCACGCCACCGCCGCCCGATTCAACTCGCCCACCAACGGTACCAGGTCGAATTCCTCCATCCCAACCGGACTGGCACCAAACGTGTTCGTCAGCACAATATCCGCCCCCGCCGCCAAGTACTTCCGATGAATCTCGGTCACGTCGTCCGGACGCGTCAGGCATAGAATATCGACGAAATTCTTTAAATCCTTTCCGTGCTCGGCAAATCGCTCCCCCCGGATGTCCCGCTCGGTCAACCCCAAAGCCTGGACCATCGTCCCCGTGGCACCGTCCAATATCAAAATCCGTTCCGCCAGCCGCTCACGCAACTGCTGGCTAATGTCCCGCTCGAACGTGGTTGTTGTCATGCTGATACTTGTACTTGATGCTTATTAGGCCGGTGCTGGAAGGAACGCCATGGCGGCATCCCACTGGAGAGAGCTCGATCGGGCGATGCCGACAGCCCCGCCGCAAACGCAGCAGTGCTGGCGCTTCAAGTATCGCCGTCACCACTAGCTATCGCAATGGGGACCTTTTCGCCTCGCCCCTGGTTCGTCATCGCCCCATCTCCCATTAATCCATGCCTCCCCCTCCTGAAACTCAAGATCGTTTTTATCCATACCGATACAGGTAACTGCTGGGTCAGTGCGCTTGGCGGTCCCAGCGCGTCGACTGCTGTCAACGACAGCTTGATCCGCGACACCTCCAGTGGTGGAACCACACGATGAACCAAAACGACAAAAATTCGTCACAGCAATGGATTGCCCCGCGTCGCCGCTTTGGCCAGCCGCCGACGCCAGCTGCACATCATAAAAAGCACAATGCGATTGTGCTCACCGGGCTTCCGAGCATGGACGGCCCCACCTTACCAGCGGATATGGTGAGCCGAGAAGACATTGAGGCCCCCATCGCCAGTGGTCCGGTGCCATCGCGGCCAGCCAATGCCGCCGACGTCGCGCGCAGTCTGGCAAACGCCACACACCAGGCAACACACGTTTTGCCCCCTCCGCCAAATGCACCCGACCCTCGCAGCGGGGACGAATCACACCCCGTCGACGAATTGACGACGGCCCTGACGACCCACGACATTCGCTCGCCCGCCATCTCGACACCCATTTCCTGGGTCCCCGATCGAGATGGTTGGGTCAGCCAAGAAATTGCGATGCCGGTCATGCCGCCGGCCACGTCACCTGCCGTCGCCGACTCGCAACCTGTCTATCGGATCGATCCCGCCGAACCCTCCCCGCAGGCCACCTACGCCACGTCCACCTCCGGACAAGCGGACACGCAAGAGACCGACCACAAGAGCAAAGTGACTGACAGTGGCGATGTCGCCAGGGGCACAAATCACTCCCAGCGGCCCAACGATACCCAGCGGCCCAACGATACCCAGCGGCCCAACGATACCCAGCGGTTCGTGGTACGAGTAGCCGAACCGTCCGCCATCCGTATTCACGAGGCACACGGGCGCCCCGCACCTGCATCCGGATCCGCCCTGCTTAAAACCGCAACGGCACCACTACATCGTCCCCAGCCGGTCGAATCGCAAGCGGTCGGATCGCCAAAGGATGATCCACGGCCGATCGCGGCGGAACCTGCAGAGGCGATTGGCTCGCCAACATCCATCGCACCCGCGCAAGCTGGCAATCAGTTTCCCACACACGCCTTTCCACCTGCCACCGCAACAGCTCACAACACCATGGCGGTACCACGGCCGGTTGCGCCCGAGAATGCCGGCGACCTTGGTACGAAACCGATGGAACGTTCGTCGACCGTCGCCGTTGCCCGTCCCGGAACTTCAACGTCGGTGACAGCCAGTGCCAATCCCACGATTGCCAAAAGCGACGACGACGATGGTTGGGGGCGGTGGATTTCTCGCTTGGCTGCCACGTTGGCATTGGCGGGTGCCGGATTGTTTCTGTATGGTCTGATGCAAGGTGACCCGAACGCAACGGTTTCGCAGCCTGCCAATTCCGACGACGCCTGGGACCAGACACCCGTTGTCGTCTCCGATGTTTCCGAACAGGAGACAGCAATTGGCAGTGAAGGGGCGTCAACGTTGGAGGTGCCCAATTTGGCAATGAACATGGAAGTACCACCCAATTGGCAAGACGCTTCGGTGGCCACCGAAGCGGGAACCACCACTACGCTGGGGCCAGTCGCCAGTGTTGAAGGAGACAATGCTGTCGTGGGGGTTAATCCACCGCCATTTTTTCCCGGTGAAACGGTCGCTCGACGCGATATCAATGCGCCCAATTCGCCGCTAGAGGTCGCTCAACGCACCAGCAGTCGCCCGTGGCTCGATGGACCATCCGCCACGGACCGGGCGCCGACTGCCACGCCGACAACCCCGTCGGCACCTTCGTTGGTCGGTCCGCAAACCGCAGATGCGTCCACGAGTCCGACCTCGACGTCGACGCAACCCGTTTTCCGAAGCGCCTTGGCCAACGACGACGCTCCGACCCGCACTAGCGTGGCCCAGCCGACTCCTGCCATTCCGTTCCGACCGAACCAGAGCAATCAGCCGCCAGGAGGCAGCGAATATCCACATACCGATCCTAGTCGTTACGAAATTTACAACCTGCCCGCCAGACCAGGGACGACCAGCCAGTCGTCCAGCGCGATGCCACGCACAGAAGTTGCCAATCGCCCACGGTTGAACGGGGAAATCCAAGGGTACCCCTTAGCCCGATGAGCAACACCGACCGATCGTTTATCAAAGTCTTTGGACGAGATACCAACCGCGTGTCCTTCGATTACACAGCGGTTGCGGCAACGGCCAATGGCGATCCTGCAACAGACTTCTCTGTGGCAGACATCTACCGCCGCGACGACGCGTTGCATCGACAACCGACGATGATGGTAACCGGTCGCCACGAGCAACCAGACCGTATCGATACCGAATCCCATGGAGTGGAGGAAGACTCAATGACCGAAATCCCGTCCACATCGCGGCGGCGCACGACGCGGCAACGTCCGCGTGGGTCCTACGAATGGTCGGCCCCCAGTCGTCGAGTGGACGTCGGCATGCAGAACGTGGCCCAACCGCCACGTCCGCACATCGCGCCCGGCAAGTTCTCGACTCGGACCCAGGCGTCCCCGTCTCACTTGTCACCGATGGGAACCGCCGATGACAAATACCACGATTCCGAGCGAATCACCGACGATCGCCGCTTCCAGGACTTGGGAACAACTTCCGCACTGATCGGAGACTTTCGCGCACAATGGGAAGTCGATCGTTTCGCATGGCCGGTGCCGTGCCAACGCCTGCTAGCAGCGGCATCCGTCCGCATCTCCGATATTGTCCGCCGTCTGGTGGCACAAGTGCGGGAAAATCGCAAAGTAACCGTGCTGACCAGTTTTTCCCGTGGCGAAGGCTGCACGACACTCGCATTGTGCCTGGCAAAATTCGCCGCCGCGTCGGGACATTCCGTCGCCCTGGTCGACGGGCACTTGTACGAACCGTCGCTGGCAACTCATCTGGGAATGCAATGCGATATCGGTTGGCAAGACTTGCGGCAGATGCTCCCGTTCGCCGAAACGGCAGTCTATTCGCTCGATGACCAATTGACCGTATTTCCAGCCGCATTCCAATCGGATGCCGGATCGGAAATGATGCACGCCCGAGCGGCAGGATTGGTCGACTGCCTGTCCGAGAACTTCGATCTGATCTTGATCGATGGCGGTCCCATGTTCGAAGCGGCTCACTATTGGTTTGAAGTCGGCATCGAAGATCGCCTGGACGCTGCGATCGTTGTCCGTGACGTGCGACATACCGTGACGCAACAGATTGACGACGTCTGTTGCCGCATTGCGGAGTCGGGTATCCGTGATATCGCAATTGTCGAGAATTTCCAATACGCATCCCTCGTGTCGGACACGAAAAATCATGTACGAACCCTATTGGCGTCTGGACGTTAAGCCGTTTGAGAATTTCTCGGACGACAGTTTTTACTATCCGGGCGAAGCCCACCAAGGCACGCTCCTGAAGCTCCGCTATGCGATCGAAAACCGACGCGGCATTGCTGTTGTTTCCGGCGCTGCGGGACTGGGCAAGTCACTGCTGGTACGCACTCTGTTCCGCCAATTGCCTGACGAATACCAACCGCGGGCACATCTTGTGTTTCCGCAGCTGTCGCCCACTTCATTGCTTGCCTATCTTGCCGACGAATTGGACTCGTCATCAGCTTCCGACCAATCAACGGACGCGAGCTGCCAGCTGCGTCGGTTGGAACGGTGCCTAGCGGAGAACAGTCAGCGAGGACAACACACGGTCATTGCGATCGATGAAGCCCATTTGTTGCATGAATACGCCGGATTGGAAACCATCCGCTTGCTCACCAATTTCGAAACCGATGGCCGGCCGGATTGGACAATTCTGCTGGTCGGCCAACCGCAACTGCTAACGCAGTTGGACCGAGCACCGGGGTTGGACGAACGGATGGGGGTGAAGTGCCTGCTTCGGCCACTCCAGTTGGAAGAGACGATCAGTTACGTGAGCCACAAACTCACTGCCGCAGGTGCGTCACAAATGATTTTCACCGGCGATGCGCTCGAAGCCGTCCACGAACACTCGCGTGGCGTCCCGCGTCGTATCAATCGGCTGTGCGACTTGGCGTTGCTGATTGGCTTCGCCGAGGAACTCCCGGAAATCGGCGCGGCACAGATCGAAGCCGTCGCCGACGAGCTGGTCACGATCACTCCCGAATAATCTCTACAAATCCGTCGCAACCCATGCCACGACGTCTCGCGACGATCCCGCTCCCGGTCGGCCCATGACACCAACTCTGCTAGCACAATCTGGGTCAACCAACCGCCGAATGGGGATCTAACGGTGGATTTGCACCCCACCAGACAGAGGGATGAATGAGCGGTGAATGGTGGGAGCCGACCTCGCGGGCCAGTTACCGATGGGCCTGAAGACTCCAACCGTAACTCGTTTTCTAGAAATCACTTACAGCACACACCGGCACGCTGATTGGCGGTCCCCAACGGGGCGATTCTCCGTGGTGGGTGACGATTGGATAAAGTTGGCAAAAAATTCCTGCCGAGTGCTTGATTCGATTGCGAGGACTTGTTAATTTGGACCGTTAGCTTGCAGGTGCGGGGTCTGGGTACATTGCGCTAGACACCAACACCCGGCAAATCAGCGATGCGACGGCCAAACGCGACGCAGCGCTGAGTGTGCCGGAGGAATGACAACATGTATTGGCGGGTAAGCCCAGGCACGACCGGCCGCACTGCAGCAAACGTAGTGCATTACTGAAACGAATCACGAGGCGATTTCGAACGCCGCTTCGTGAAGAATGTGAGTCCAACTAGACGTTCGCGAGCAAGGAGATTGCTAATGAGACGAGCATCTGCGACTGTGATTGCCCGGCGTATCCTTCTTTCGGCAGCAACGCTTGCCATGACAGCTTCCTGTCAACTGGCAACGGCCGGCACGATTGACT
This sequence comes from Planctomycetales bacterium, assembly GCA_020426865.1. Classification (GTDB taxonomy): domain Bacteria; phylum Planctomycetota; class Planctomycetia; order Pirellulales; family Pirellulaceae; genus JAGQPD01. The sequence continues at coordinate 1,881 of JAGQPD010000241.1, read as the reverse complement.
TAAATGATACTTATAACGGTGGAAACCCCTTCATGGGGGCCGACGTGATGTTCACCGATACGGTGGAAACCAACGGCAATGCCGGTGACCCGGCGTTCAATTACTACCGCGACCCAACGGTCTTGGGCAATACGCTGGTGGTCAACCCGACCAACTTTCGCGTCGAAGTAATTCCGGGTCCCGGCCTGGGGGCGATCGATAGCCAATTGGAAACGGTCATCATGACCAAGAACGGTGCGGCGATCCAAGCCATTAAGTTCGACGAAGCCGGCGATTACGAGATCCTGGGCAATGCCTTCGTGAAGGCGGAACTGGATTACTTCTACGAAGTTCTCGAAGTCAATGGGTCGCCGGTCGGTTCACCGATCACCGGTAACGGCAAGATGGTCTTTGATGATACTTCGCCAGCCAATGATTCCGGCAACTGGGAACTCGGGTTCTATGTACCGCTTGACGGCGCCGCTAAAGGAGCAACGAAGGTTCGCTTCGAATTCGATAACCGAGTTATCGCGCAGGCCGACAACGACGCCAGCTTGGCCTTCATTGCCAAGAAGCAGATTTCGGGCGTGCAAGTTGAGCCAATTGTCCCCGAGCCAGCAACGGTTGGCATGTTTTTGCTCGGTCTGATCGGCTTGGTCCAAGCGACTCGCAAGGGCCTGACCCGCTAGTTGTGAAAAATTTTTCCCAACTGCTTGACTTTGGCAAGACCGGTGATTTTAATGGATGAACGAGCTGTGCAGGTTGCACGGCTCGCAAGGATGCGGAAACGAGTGATGGACCGGTAGAGCTGTTACCGAATGGATCGATAAAGTCAGCGACGGAACGTGCGTGTTGTTTCGATGTTAGTGGTGGCTTCCTTAAATATCCTTTTGTTTGCTACCTTGAAAGGGTCGCTACATGACGATTTCACCGAAGAGTTTTGCCGTCGCCTTGTGCGCTGTGCTATGTGCTAGCAGTGCCGCATGGGCAGGAACGATTGACCTGAACGCAACCTACAATGGCGGAAATGCATTTAACGGTAACACCGTGATGTTCACCAACGTGGTGGAAACCAACGGAGCGCCAGCCGATCCGGCTCAGAATTTCTACCAGTCCCCCGCGGTACTGGGTGATGCCTTGACAGTGAATCCTGTCGACTTCCGCGTCGAAATCCTGCCCGGTCCAGGCGTTAATGCCGTTGACAGCCAGTTGGAAATGGTAATCATGGCCAAGCCGGGATATACCATTAAGAACATCTCCATGGATGAAGGCGGGGACTTTGAAGTCCGTGGAAATGCCAATGTCAAGGCCGAGGTCAATTGGTTTTTCGAGGTCCTTGAGCTAAACGGCGCTGCCCCACCGGTCCCCATGACCGGCAACGGGACCAGCTCCACAGCTCACGGCACTCCGCCCAACCAAAGCGGCATCTGGAACTTGGGTACCTCCGTTGGGATCCCCGCCGGTGCCACAAAGGTGCGGTTCGAATTCGACAATCGCTTGACCGGTCAGGCAGTCAACGATCTCAGCTTGGCGTTTATCGCCAAGAAGCAAATCGGCGGCATCAAAGTTGAAACGATGGTTCCCGAACCCGCTTCGGTCGCCATGATCCTGTTCGGCCTGATCCCCGTGATCAGCCGCCTGCGTCGCCGTTAAGATACGCTCCGCGGCTTGCAAAAGATTCTCGGACCCGATTGAGTCACACGCGCTCAATCGGGTCTTTTCATGCGCCCACCGGTATCAACACGAAGCTATCAACACGGACGCCACCGCCAATTCGCCGTTCCCAAGCCCCAGATTTGACGAAAAGCAGCCTTGCCGATTCACGGTAAACGACGCAAAAAGCAGGGCGTCTGATCTTCTTTTCTAGTTTCCGACGGACATGTCCCTGCGACCCAACACAGC
>JAGQPD010000240.1 GCA_020426865.1 Planctomycetales bacterium | reverse complement strand
TGCCGTTGATGGTGCATTCGATTTGTCCGGCGCCGTTTTCTACCGCTGCCAAGCTGTTGGCAACGGCAAGACCCAGATCGTTGTGGCAGTGGACGCTGATCACGGCATCGTTGATGTTGGGTACTCGCTCGCACAGAGTCCGGATCACGTGTGCCATATGATAGGGGGTGGCATAGCCCACGGTGTCTGGGATATTGACAGTCGACGCCCCGGCGGCGATGGCGGCCTGCACGACCTGGCACAAGAAATCCAATTCTGTGCGAGCCGCATCTTCCGGGGAGAACTCGATGTCGTCGACATAACCGCGGGCCTTTTGCACCCCCTCGACGGCACGCTGCACGATCTCTTCGCGTGACATTTTGAGTTTAAACTCGCGATGGATAGCACTGGTGGCGAGGAACACATGGATCCGCGGCGTTTCGGCAGACTCGACAGCTTCGGCGGCCCGCTCGATGTCACGATCTTGGCAGCGAGCCAATCCGCAAATGGTCGCCCCGCGAACTTGGCGAGCGATTTCGCGGACCGCCTCAAAGTCGCCGGGCGACGCGATCGGGAATCCGGCCTCAATAATGTCCACGCCCAGATCGACCAAGGCGTGCGCGATTTTCAGTTTCTCTTCCAGGTTCATGCTCGCGCCCGGCGATTGCTCACCGTCGCGAAGCGTGGTGTCGAAGATGCGAATGATCCGTTTGGATGGCGAAGTCGAGTGGTTGGTAGTCATGTTTGGGGTCCTTCTCGGGCAAAGCCGCGGGAATGAGCGGCGATCATGGTACGAAGTATAGGAGAAAACGCACAGTACGTGTTTCCGGCCGGCCTAATGCCGGCCGCGTAGTAACAACCGCGCCCTCGCCCATCCTCGACCGGTAGTACACATTCCAAGCCAGACCTTCATACTGCCAATCCCGTAACTATCGATAACATTTTGTCGCTGGTGCCAATACCAATAAAAAAAACCCCGACGGCCTTTCGCAAGCCTCGGGGCTGATCGTTTCGTCTTGCTGTTCGTTTCTTGTCGACGCCGAAGAAACGTAAAACCCCTACAACTTGCCTAAGGCAAGCAATCGTAGCAGCAGGGGTAACAAGTCTCGGCGTGTCATGGGTCACGTAACGGATGGAGATTCAAGAACTGTGTCGCAAATTCGACTTCTCGTCATTAGTTTTTAGCCTGCAACCGGTGGAAGGTCAAGCGTTATTGTGGCAACAGTTGGACTTCGGACAGGTGCGTTGGCGGATATCCATCATATTCGGGCATTGTCCACAATTGGACAGGATCGGCCTGCAATTGGTTCACGGAAATCGAATCCATGCGAAGCGTAATCGTGTTGATCTGCGTCGATGGCAGGCGGATCACGACTTGCCTTGGCAGCGTCACGCCATGGGACGGATCATGGCGATGTTGGCTGGCCCAAACGGAGGCCAGATTGCGCATCGAGGCATCAAACACGTGTTGCTGCACCACCCAGCCGTATTTCCCGTCGACGATCAACTGCTTGGTCCAAGGGCCATCCGGGCCGGCAACAACGTATCGGATTTCCAAGCGGCCGTCGCTGTGGGGATAGGGGCCGGAGATTTGGCCGTGTTGCGGATCAAGGTTGATCAGGCCGAGAGCTTCAATCAACCATTGGGGCGGAATCGGCAGGACTTGCTGGGCGTCGGCCGAGAGCGGGCGATCGTGATGGCCGTAAAAGACAGCGGGGGGATCGGTGCGTCGGGCCC